>DASWDC010000292.1:0-11511 GCA_036395655.1 Actinomycetota bacterium
GACCTGCGGCTGGAGGACATCGACCTGGTGGTCCCCCACCAGGCCAACCAGCGGATCATCGAGGCGACCGCCCGGCGGCTCAAGACGCCGATGAGCAATGTCGTCACCAACGTCGCCCGCTACGGCAACACCTCGGCGGCCTCCATCCCGATCGCCATGGAGGAGGCCTGGGAGCAGGGCCAGATCCGCCCCGGGCAGCACCTGCTGCTGACCGCCTTCGGCGCCGGCCTGGCGTGGGGCTCGCTGGTGCTCGACTGGACGCTCCAGGGCCCGCCGGCGAAGCAGCCGGAGGAGCCCACGCAGTCGGCCCTGCCGATTGTGCACGGCCTGATCGACGGGTCGCTGTGGGAGGGCGTGCCGATCGGGCCGCCACAACCCGCGGGCCCGGTGAGCGGCGCCCTCCTCCCGGACGCCGAGGCAGCGACGGCGGAGGCGGCGACGGTCGTGGAGGCGCCTGGTGACTGACGCCGGCAAGCTTGAGCTGGAAGGGCGGACCGCCCTGGTCACGGGCGCGTCGGGGGCGATCGGACGGGCCTGCGCGGTCGCCCTCGCCGGCGTCGGGGCACGGGTGGTGGTCGCCTACTCGAGCGACGAGCAGGGCGCGCGGGACACCGCCGAGCTGGTCAAGGCCGCGGGGGCCGAGACGGTGGTGGCACAGGCGGACCTGGCCGACGCGGACGGAGCCAAGCGGCTGGTCGAGGCGGCCGGGTCTGGCGGGGTCGACGTCCTGGTCAACAACGCCGGCGTGACCCGCGACGGGCTGGTGCTGCGGATGCGCGACGAGGATTTCGCGCGGGTGCTGGACGTCAACCTGGTGGCCGCGTTCCGTTGTACGCGCGAGGCGCTTCGTGGGATGCTGCGACGCCGCTGGGGCCGGGTGATCTCCATCTCCAGCGTCGTCGGGCTGATCGGCAATCCCGGCCAGTCCAACTACGCCGCCGCCAAGGCGGGCCTCATCGGCTTCTCCATGAGCGTGGCCCGCGAGGTCGCCAGTCGGGGCATCACGGTCAACGTGGTCGCGCCCGGCTACATCCCGTCCAAACTGACTGAGGCAATGAGTGAGGAGGCCAAGCAGGCGACGTTCAGCGCGATCCCCGCCGGGCGGATGGGGACGCCCGAGGAGGTGGCCGCCGCCGTACGGTTCCTCGCCGGCGAGCAGGCCGCCTACATCACCGGTCAGGTCCTGGCAGTCGACGGTGGCGTCACCATGGGAGCCTGAGCAGCAAGGCAACGAAACAGAGCCAACGAAGCACCGCAACAGAGGCGGACGAGAAGGAGAGCATGCACTATGCCGGAGTCGCGCGAAGAGGTCGTCGACACCATGAAGGAGGTCCTCTCCTCCGAGCTCGGCGTCGACGCCGACAAGATCACCGCTGACGCCCGCTTCAAGGAGGACCTCGACGCGGACTCCCTCGACCTGGTCGAGGTGGTCCTGGCGCTCGAGGAGAAGTTCGGCATCGAGATCCCGGACGAGGAGATCGCCGGCGTCAAAACCGT
This sequence comes from Actinomycetota bacterium, assembly GCA_036395655.1. GTDB lineage: Bacteria > Actinomycetota > CALGFH01 > CALGFH01 > CALGFH01 > DASWDC01. The sequence goes on from DASWDC010000292.1 coordinate 1,498, forward strand.
CGGAGAGGCGGCCGACCTGGTGATCTCCAAGCAGAGCGCGGTGGGGTAGCGAACGTGCGACGCGTCGTCGTCACCGGCCTCGGTGCGGTGACCCCGGTCGGTGTCGGCGTCCGGGCGTACTGGGACGGGATCTGTGCCGCTCGCTCGGGGGTCGGCCCGCTCACCCTGGTCGACCCCGAGCAGCTCCCGTCCAAGGTCGCCGCCGAGTGCCTCGACTTCGATCCGGCGGCGCACCTCGGGGCCAAGGAGGCACGCCGCCTCGACCGCTCGACCCAGTTCGCTCTCAGTGCAGCCCGCGAGGCGTGGGCCGACGCCGGGATCGAGGGGACGCTCGACCGGGACGAGACCGGCGTGGTGTTCGGCACCGGCATCGGCGGGATCACCTCGCTGCTCGCCAGCGACAAGGTGCTGCACGCCAAGGGCCCGAACCGGGTGTCGCCATTCACCGTGCCGCAGCTCATGCCCAACGCGGCCGCCGGGCAGATCGCTATGGCGTTCAAGCTGCGCGGCCCGAACTTCACCACCACGACCGCGTGCGCCGCCTCCAACCACGCCATCGGTCTCGCCTTCCGGATGATCCAGAGCGGCGAGGCGCAGGCGATGGTGGCCGGCGGCACCGAGTCCGCCTTCGCCGATATCGCCTTGGTGGCGTTCGCGCAGATGACCGCCCTGTCGACCCATTTCAACGACCGTCCCGAGCAGGCCTCACGCCCGTTCGACGGGCGGCGCGACGGCTTCGTCATGGGCGAGGGCGCGGCCGCGCTGATCCTGGAGGAGCGCGAGGCGGCGCTGCGGCGGGGCGCGCGCGTCTATGCCGAGCTGGCCGGCTTCGGGCAGTCGGCCGACGCCTTCCACATCACCGCGCCCTCTGAGGACGGCGGCGGCGCCGCTCTGGCGATGCGCAGGGCGCTGCGCTCCAGCGGCATCGACCCGGAGGCGATCGGCTATGTCAACGCCCACGGCACCTCCACCCCGCAGGGGGACGTCTCGGAGACGAGGGCGATCCGGCTGACGTTCGGCGACCACGCCGACCGGCTGGCGGTCTCGTCGACCAAGTCGATGATCGGCCACCTGTTCGGCGCGGCGGGCGCGGTCGAGGGGGTCGCCACCATCCTCGCGCTGCAGGAGGGCGTGCTGCCCCCGACCATCAACCAGACCGACCCGGATCCCGCCTGCGACCTGGACTACATCCCCAACGAGGCCCGCAAGGCCGACGTCGAGGCGGCCATGTCGAACGGGTTCGGGTTCGGCGGCCACAACGCGGTGGTGGTGTTCCGCCGCCACCAGGCGTAGCCACGAGGCGTAGCCACCAGGCGTAGGCGCGGGCAGGTTCGGCTCAGGCGTCCTCGCGGCGGGCGGCCCGTGCGCGCGAGCGCGAGCGGGCCGCGTGGCTGCCACCGTAGGTGACGCCCGGCCGCCAGCCGACGACCACAACGGCGCCGGCCATGACCAGGAACACCACCACCGTGAGGGCGAGCGGGAGCGGTGCTCCCAGCAGCCGGTGCCGCAGCACGTGGGAGAGGGAACCGTTGGCGGCTGCCTGCCGTTTGGGGAGCAGCCGGACGTCGGCGGCGCTGCCAGCGGCCAGGCCCCGGCGGGCGCCGCGGCCGAGCACCTCGTCCAGCGGGCTCGCCGGAGTGGCGAAGCCGTAGGCGAACATCGCGCGGACGTCGCCATAGCTGGCGGCGGCTGTCGGTGCGCCGAGCGCCACCGCGATCAGGGTGCGGCCGCCTCGGCGCTGCGCGGCCACGATGGTGGCGTGGGCGAGGTCGGTGAAGCCGGTCTTGATCCCGATTGCTCCCGGGTCGCGCCCGAAGCTGACGAAATGGTTGTGGTTGTCGAGGATCTGCACGTGCCCGCTCGGCCAGCGGTAGGGCGTCGAGCGGGTGGCGACGATCTTGGCCAGCAGCGGCCTGGCGAGCAGCGCCCGCCCGAGGACCGCGAGGTCGGCCGCGCTGGCCCGGTGGCCGGGGGCGTCCAGGCCGGAGGGGTCGCGCCAGGAGGAGTCGGTGCAGCCGTAGGCGGCGGCCTCGTCGTTCATGGCGCGGACGAAACCCGCCCTGCCTCCATGGGGGTAGGCGGCGGCGAGCGTCTCGGCCGCGTCGTTGGCCGAGACCATCAGCAGCGCCGTGAACAGGTCGTGCAGTTTGATGCGCATGCCCGCCTGGTAGCCGAAGCGGGTGCCGTCCACCTTCTCGGCCGCCGTGGGGACGGTGAGCACCTGGTCGGCCGGGTAGCTGTCCTGTGCCACCAGGGCGGTCAGGATCTTGGTGGTGGAGGCGATCGGCACGGGGCGATGCTCGTCGCGCTGCCACAGCACCGCGCCGGTGGCCACGTCCATCACCACGCCCTCCGGCGCACCGACCAGCGGTGGGGCCGCCTGGGCCTGCGCGGCGGCGGGAACGGCGCTCCAGCCGGCGGCCAGGACGGCGGCGACCAGCGCGACGAGCAGGTGACGGACTCGGAGGAGCACTGGGGAAGCGTGCATGGCGCCCAGTATACGGCGCAAGCCAGCCGAGCGTGACAATCAAGGCAGAGGGCAAGGGACCACGCGGTCACGAGGACCGTCAGGGGGCCGGTCGCCTGGGCCAACTGGAGCCAAGCGACCGGCGACACCCGTCCTTCCCGCCCGAGACGGCGCGACGCGGAACCGCCCGCCGTCCGGGGAGTCTCGCCCAGAGGCGCGGCACCAGCCCTTCGACTGGCGGGCACCCCCTGCTGCGTCGGCCCGGGGATCCGGCCCTTCGACCGGACCGCCGGATCGACCGGCGATACTCCAAGAGTGACACAACATCGCCGACTTTGCCCACCCCAGTGGATGAAGTGAGCATGGCGGTCATCCGAGGAGCAGCAGTCGGCTCCCCTGGAACCGATTTGATCCCTCTAAATAGAAAAGAAACCTGAAAGCATCGATCCTGGCAAGGACTTTTACCTCCAGAACGTTCCAATTAGGGCGCCGTTTTGCATTGACTCGCGGAACGCGGCATTCTCTACGCTCGCCCCCATAATGCACCGGCCTGTCCCCGGTGTGTCTACGTGATTTCCTATTTCGATCAGGGAGCCCAAGCGAGGCGGAAGTAGCGAATGTCACAGACTTCTTCGGGAAGGCATTTGGCGACACGGCCGGGCCGCCCCTCGGGCCTTGCCACCTCGATGATCGTGGTGGCGGTCGTGGCCCTGCTGGCCGTCAGCTTCGTGATCTTCAGGCAGTCGCATCGCACCAGTGCCGCCGCCAGCTGCGGCCAGGGCCAGGGCCAGCTTCCGCTGACGGTGGTCGCCTCCCCGGACGCTGCCGGCCCGCTCCGCCAGGTGGCCCAGAGCTACACTCGGGCCAACCACGTGGTCGCCGGCCGCTGCGTCAGCGTGTCGGTCCAGAGCCTGGAGGCGTCCCAGGCCGGCGCGGCCCTGGCCAAGGGCTGGACCGGCGCGCCCGCGGTGCCGCGCCCGGACGTCTGGGTGCCCGACTCCTCCAGCTGGGCGCAGCTGATCGAACTCCAGCTGCGGCAGGCTCACCAGGTCGACCCGATCCCCACCGAGCGACCGAGCATCGCCACCTCGCCGCTGGTGATCGCCATGCCGGAGCCGATGGCGCAGGCGCTGGGCTGGCCGCGGCGGCCGATCGGCTGGGGCGACCTGCTCACCGCGCTCCAGAACCCGCAGGGTTGGGCGGCGTTCCACCATCCCGAATGGGGGGCCGTCAAGCTCGGCAAGACCGACCCCACCCAGTCGACCTCCGGGCTGGAGGGCGTGCTCGGCGCGCTGACCGCTGGGCTCGGCGGCCCGATCTCCCCGCAGGCGCTGACCGCCCACAGCGAGCAGGTGCGCGAACTGATCCTCGGGCTGGAGCGGGCGCCCGGCGAGCAGTCCGACACCGACAGCAACTTCCTGGTCAGCCTGCGGCAGGCCGACGACAATGGCGGGGCGCTCAAGTTCGTCTCCGCGGTCCCGCTGGGCGAGCAGCAGGTGCTCGACTACAACCAGGGCAATCCCGGCGGCGACCCGGGCACCCTGGGCGACCACGCCAAGCCGAAGGTCCCCTTGGCCGCGGTCTACCCGAAGGAGGGCACCCTTGAGGCCGACCATCCCTGGCTGGTGCTGCACGAGGCGTGGGTGGACGACGCCAAGCGGAGCGCGGCCTCGGCGTTCCTGAACTACCTGCTCTCCCCCACGGTTCAGGCGAAGCTCCAGGCCGCCGGGCTGCGCGACCCCGACGGCAAGGCCGGCTCGCTGGCGACCGAGGCCAACGGCCTGATCGCCAGTCAGCCGGCGCGGGTCATCCCCAACCCCAGCGCGTCGGTGGTCGGGGGGATCATCAGGGGCTGGAGCGCCGCCTCCAGGCGCGGCAACGTGCTGGCCGTCTTCGACGTCTCCGGCTCGATGAACGAGCCGGTCCCCGGCACCCACACGACCAAGATGGGCCTGGTCAGGCAGGCCGCCGCCGCCGCGACCGGCCTGTGGGCGCCGGAGGACAACGTCGGCATCTGGGCGTTCTCCACCAAGCTGCCCCCCAACGGCAAGGATTTCCAGGAGATCGTGCCGCTCGGCCCGGTCGACGCGCAGATCCCCGGCACCAACCGGACCCGCCGCGAGCTGCTCGGCGCCGGCGTCTCGAAGCTGCAGGCCACCACGCACGACACCGCCCTCTACGAAACGGCTCTGGGTGCCTTCCAGCTCGTGAAGAGCCATTTCGTGCCCGACCGGATCAATACGGTGGTGCTGCTGACCGATGGCATCAACGACGACCCCGACAACGCCCTCAGTCTCCAGCAGCTCGTCCAGCAGCTCAAGGCCGGCGAGGCGGGCGGCCAGCAGGTCCGCATCATCACCATCGGCTACGGGCGCGACGCCGACGCGAACGCCCTGCGGGCGATCGCCCAGGCGACGGGCGGCGCCTACTTCTCCGCCGCCGATCCCCGCGGGATCCGGAGCATCTTTATTCAGGCCCTGTCGAACTTCTGACGACCTAGAGAGAGTCGTTCGCGGTTTCGTCGAGGTGCCGGACCCGCCGCCGGCCTGCGTGCCTTCGGGCGTGGGGGTGGGGCGATGCGGAGGTTCCTCGTTGGCGGCCTGGTCACGGCACTGGCGGTGACGCTCGCTGCGCCGGTGACCGCGAGACCGTTCATCCCGCCGGCGCTTCCCGGCGCCGAAATGACCGATATGGCCTGGGCAGCCGGCTCCCACGGCGCGCCGCCGACGGGCGGGACGCAGGCCTACGTGGTGCTCTACGCCAGCGGCGCGTCAGCGGCCGTGGCCCGCGCGGCGCTCAGGGCGTCCGGCGCCACCATCGTGGCGGAGAACCGCTGGGTGGGGCTGGCCACGGTGCGGACCAGCAATCCCCAGTTCCTGGAGGCGGTGGCCGGAGAGCGGGCCCTGGCCGGTGCCGCGCACGACGACGCCATCGGCTGGGCCCCGCCCCAGGCGACCGCGAGCGCGAGCGCGAACGCGAGCTCGGACCCGGACCCGGACCACTCGAACGGCGCAGCGCGCGGCACCGCGACCACGATGGCGGCGCCGGGCACCGGCAGGGCGCCGGGCGCCCGCAACCGCACCACCGGCCCGGAGCCGCTCAGCGCACGGCAGTGGGACATGCGCGTGATCGGCGCCACACCGGATGGCTCCTACCGGGTCAACCAGGGCAACCGGGGCGTCCTCGTCGGCGTGATCGACACCGGCGTCGACGGCGGCCACCCCGACATCGCCCCCAACTTCGACCGCGACCTCAGCCGCAACTTCACCCGCGACATCCCGTCGGTCGACGGGCCCTGCGAGCACCCCTCCTGCGTCGACCCGGCCGACGAGGACGACGAGGGCCACGGCACCCACGCGGCGGGGACCATCGCTGCCGCCCTGAACGGCCTCGGGATCGGCGGGGTCGCACCGGGCGTCACCCTGGTGAGCCTGCGCGCCGGGCAGGACTCCGGCCTGTTCTTCCTGCAGCCGGTGGTGGACGCGCTGACCTACGCGGCCCGCAACGGCATCGACGTGGTCAACATGAGCTTCTACACCGACCCGTGGCTCTACAACTGCCCGGACAACCCCGCTGACACCCCGGACGAGCAGCGGCAGCAGCGGATCATCATCGCGGCGATGCAGCGGGCGGTGACCTTCGCCCGCCGCCACGGCGTCACCCCGATCGCTGCCCTCGGCAATGAGCACACCGACCTCGACCATCCGGCCACCGACGACACCAGCCCCGACTACCCGCCGCAGTCCGCCAGGCGCCGCAGCATCACCGACGCCTGCGTGAGCGTCCCAACCGAGACCAAGGGGGTCGTCGCCGTCTCAGCGCTGGGCCCCGACGGACGCAAGGCCGCCTACTCCAACTGGGGCCTCGGCCGCACCACCCTCGCCGCACCCGGCGGCGACCAGGACGATTTCCCAGGGTCCGGCCAGTACGGCCAGCCGGAGAACGCCGTCCTGTCCGCGTACCCGGAAAACGTCGCCAGGGCCAACCACGACCTGCGCCGGGACGGCACCCCCGCCAACCCGTCGGTGCTGCGGGACTGCCAGCACGGCGTGTGCGCCTACTACCAGTACCTGGAGGGAACCTCGATGGCCGCCCCGCACGTCGCCGGGGTGGCCGCCCTGATCGTCAGCGCCCTCGGCCGCCCGGACCCGCGCCACGGCGGCCTCACCATGGACCCGGACCGGGTCATCCGGATCCTGCGCCGCAGCGCCACCAAGACCGCCTGCCCCGCGCCAGTCCTCACCTACCCCGGGCACGGGTCCGACTACGACGCCCCCTGCCAGGGCAGCCGCCACGACAACAGCGTCTACGGCCATGGCATCGTCAACGCCCTCAACGCCGTGCTGCCACAAGCCCTCCAGTAAGATCGCCGTGGAGGTGTCCGGGTCCTGGTGGGCCCCGCGGTCTTCAAAACCGTTGAGGCGGGCGTCCCCCGTCTGGCGGGTTCGATTCCCGTCCGCCTCCGCTAGCTGGGAAAATGCAAGAGAGCGCCGCCTTGGCGGCGACCGCTGACGCGCTGGAGCGGGCCATCGCTGCCGCCAAGGTCGAGGCCGAGCAGGACCAATAGCGTGTTACTGACCCAACGCGGTCGCCGAGTTCAGCGCGTGCAGGAGGCCCTGGCGGCGACCAAGCGGGGCCCTCGCAGCATCGGCCTCAAGGCCATTGGCGAGCCGCTGCGCGCTGCCGCCGAACAAGGTCGGTATACAGCTCGTTGGTCAGGTCGCTTCGGGGGATGCGCAGGTCGTCGAGGACGCGATGGATGGCGTCGAGCGCCGGCTGAAGTTCTGCATTGTCCTCGACGAGCGTCTCGACCTCCAAGAAGGACCCGTCCAGCTCGGGGACGCGGGCGAGCGTTGCTTGGAGGCGCCGACCCTGCGCGTGGAAGGTGTAGTTGGTGCAGTGCTTCTCGAAGGCGATGTCATGCTCGAAGCCGAGGCCGCGGAGGATCGCGTCGATCGCCTCGGGCTCCTCGACCGCGGTCTCCCATTCGGGTTTCGACCCACTCGCAGGATCAGCCGCCGCGTCCTTGTAGGTCAGCAAGCACCGGCGCCGCCGATCCCCGTCGATGATGTCGATGCGGCGGACGCGAAGCTCTCGGTCGCCTCCGACAAGCCTGCCATCTGGCCAGTCGTAGTAGGTGTCGTGGTACACGCACATCTCCTCGCCCTCGGCTGGCAGCGCACGGAGCGCCTGCCGAATTCGCTCGGGCTCCCGCAGGTGGGCTTTGAGCTCGGCCTCGATCATGGTGCCTCCGACGGTGACCTCATCACATCACATCGCTCCACATCGCTTGTCGGGTCAGATGATGCGCTTGGCGCCCTGGCGGAGATCCTCGAACATGCGGCGAAACCCGCGGTGCAGCACGCCGCGTGGCGTGGCCGTGACCTTGTAGACCGGCGACTCGTGGCCTTCCCAGTCCTCCGCGAACACCGCGACGTACACCGTGCCGTCGATATCCACCAGCCGCCAGACCGGCAGGGTGTCGTACTCGTAGACCTCCAGCGAGACGGCCGGGTGGGTGCCTACCAGCTCGCGGAGCCTCGCAACCGAAAGCTGGATGCCGCTGGCGAACGACTCGACCGACTCGCCGATCTCCGCCGCGCGGCGCCGCGCGGCCAGCGAATCCGGGTTAAGAAGCAGCGCCCGGACCGTCAGGCGGCCCTCCCGCAGCCGGCCGGTGAGCGCGGCGCGCAGCAGCGAGTCATTCAACCCGAGGATGCCGAGGCCACGGACGGCCAGAACCGCCGCCAGGTCCTCGTCATCGTCGAGACCCTGCACGGCCTGTGCGAAGGCAATGGGGTGAATGCGGCGGGGATCAGATGGGCGACGGAGCACCTCGCCGAAGCGCTGGTGACCCTCGGTTCGACCCATCCAGCCATTCAACTGGCCGACCAGCTGGCCAGCGGCGCGCAGGGGAGGGACGAGCATCCGCCGCTGCTGACCCGCCCGCACGACTGGCCACGAGCAAGGTAAAGGTCGTCAAGGACGCCAAGGCGCCAGGCTGGGGGAGCAGTCACCCTCCGGTCCCAGCCTGGCGGGCGAGGAGCCGACGGCGAGGTCGAGGGAGCGCGTACAGGGAGACCGCTGCATGCCAACAGCGGTGCGCTTGGACTTCCCTCGCCGTCGGCCCGCCCCAACCGTCTCGACCCTCAAGCCCAACAGTCCGACTGCAGCCAAGCTTGCAGCCAAACAGGGAGGGACGACCGGGGAGCGGGCGTCCCCCTCCTGGCGGGTTCGATTCCCGTCCGCCTCCGCTGAGCTGTCGAACCCGGGGGTCAGCTCCCGGGTTCGGGCGTCGCCGCCAGCACCTGGTCCAGCTGGCGGCGGAAGGAGCTGGCGGGGCTGGTCTGGGCGCCGAGGTCGCGGACCCGCTCGACCAGGGCGCGGTCGGAGGTGACCACGCGGAAGGACCCTGGGACCGGGTCGGCCGCGACCAGCTGGACGATCTCGTGGTCGGCGGCGTCGCGGCCGCGGCGGGAGGCGAAGGCGACCTGGACCGCGCCGTGCGTGCCGGCCATGACGTCCGGAGGGCGGCGGTCGAACATCACGATGACGTCCTCGCCGCTGGCGGCAGCGTAGCGGTCAAGCTCGCCGATGAGGCGCCGGACGGCGGCGTCCGGGTCGTTCCACCAGCGGTTCGGGCGGGAGCCGATCAGGTTCATGCCGTCGATCAGCCAGCGCGGCGCGGCGCCCTGACCCTCGTCCCCGTGCTTCCCCATTTGAGGAGCCTACCGGAGGGCGGACCGGCATGCGCGAACTCCTCCGAGGCGGGAGACTGGCGCTGTGGGGACAGCGGATGCGGATTGGGACTGGGAGCTGGTCGTGGTCGGGGCCGGGCCGGCGGGCGCGGCCGCCGCGATCGAGGCCAGGCGGATCGACCCCGAGGCGCGGGTGCTGCTGCTGGACCGGGCGGTGTTTCCCCGGGACAAGGCGTGTGGCGACGGGATCGGGCCGCATGCCGTCGCGGAGCTGGTCTCGTTGGGAGCGGGAGCGGCGCTCGACGGCTACCCGCCGATCCGCCGGCTGCGGGTGCGGGCGCCTGGCGGGATCGAAATCGCCGGGGAGCCCGCCGAGCCGAGCTGGGTGGTGCCCCGGCGGGTGCTGGACGCCCGGCTGGTCGATCTGGCCATCGCCGCCGGGGTGGAGTTCCGCCAGGAGCGGGTACGGAGCCTGCGCCAGCGCGACGGCGCGGTGGTCGTCAACGGGACGCTGACCGGCCGGGTGGTGGTCGGGGCGGACGGGGCCAACTCGGTGGTGCGCCGCCTGCTCGGCGTGCCCTCCAGCGCTGACCGGCACACCGCGATCGCGCTGCGCGGCTACGCGCCCGCCCCGACCGGGTCGCACAACGGCGACGGCGTGGCCGCGGCCGAGCCGGAGCAGCTGATCGGCTGGGTCGCGGACGGCTGGCCAGCCTATGTCTGGAGCTTCCCGACCGGGACCGGCCTGGTGAACGCCGGCTACGGGCTGCTGCGCAGCCGCCTGGAGGGGGGCAGGGCCGAGCTTGAGCGGCGGCTGCGTGTGCTGCTGCCCGGTGTCGATCCGGATCC
>DASWDC010000293.1:0-5140 GCA_036395655.1 Actinomycetota bacterium
CCCGGCCCGGTGCACCAGGTCCCTGATGATGCCCGGCCGCGTCAGCTCCTCGAGGTGGAGACAGGGCTCGCACAGCTCGACGCCGTAGCACTCGACCTCGCCGACCCGGAAGCGCTTGCCGACCAGGTCGTTCAGCCGCACCCCGCGCACCACCACCTGGCGCCGCGCCTGGGGGCCAGTGAGGCCGACGGCCTCCAGCGCCTCCGCCTCGATCAGCGTCAGCGCCTCGCCGGGGCCGGCGCCGTCGTCGAAGAAGTAGCGGTCACCCTTGAGTCCCTTGCCCGCCACCGCGGTGACGGCGTTGACCGGCGCGATCGCGTCGCTCGGTCCGATGTTGATTGCTTCGACATTCATTGGGCGATTGTGCCTGGCCAGCAGGACAACCGCCAGGCAATTCAGTGCCCCTCCGGCTCCGCTGGCGCCGGCGGCAGGGTGACGAGGCCGGCGCGGCGCTCGCCGTCGAGCGCGCGCAGCGCCTGGGTGAGGGTCGGGACGTGGATCTCGCGCTCGCCGCGCTCCCACATCAGCTCCAGCGCCGCCAGCAGCGCCCTGGCCTCGCCGGTGAGCGACTGGGCGGCCCGCAGGCAGGCGTAGGCGTGGCCCCGGCTGCGGGCGGGGTTGAGGCGCGCGACCAGGTCCACGATCGCGAGGTAGTGGTCGATGAACGAGCATTCGGCGTCGGTCAGCGCCGGCACCTTCCTGCCCCTGGCTTCCGCTGGCATGGCCTCACCTGTGATCATGCGTTCCTACCGCGGGCGGCATCCGGTCCGAATCCCGTGGCCCCCGGCCCCCGTGCAAACCGTGCCACAACGCCGCTGCCGCTGTCCTGGTTTCCGCTGCTGGCAGACGGCGGCATGGGCAGCCGGCACCGGCGGCCAGGTTGGTGGCGGGTCAGGCCTGCTCAGCTGGAGGGCGGCCGCCAGCGGGCATGGCGGGTGGCGGCCGCGCCCTCACGGATCAACTGGAGGCGAGGTCGGGGCCCGTCGCTGCGGCTGGTCGGGGGCCTGCGCCGGCCAGCACGCCAGGGCTGCGGCCAGGTGGCCCCCGGCCCGTCGTAGCCCTGCTCGGCGGCGGCGTGCAGGGTCCAGCTGGGGTCGTAGAGATGGACGCGGCCGAGCGCGCAGAGGTCGGCGCGGCCCGCGAGCACGATCGAGTTGACGTCGTCGTAGGACGAGATCGCGCCCACCGCGATGGTGGCGATCTCGACCTGGTTGCGGATCGCGTCGGCGAACGGCGTCTGGTAGGAGCGGCCGAAGTCGGGCCGCTCGTCCGGGGTGACCTGGCCGGTCGAGACGTCGATCGCGGCGGCACCGGCGGCCTTGAAGGCGCGGGCGACCTCGACCGCGTCCGCGCCGGTGATGCCGCCCTCGGCCCAGTCGGTGGCGGAGATGCGCACCGTCATCGGCTTGTGCGCCGGCCAGACCGCGCGCATGGCGGCGAAGACCTCCAGCGGGTAGCGCAGCCGGTTGGCCAGCGACCCGCCGTAGCGGTCGCGGCGCTGGTTGCTGAGCGGCGAGATGAACGACGACAGCAGGTACCCGTGGGCGCAGTGCAGCTCCACCAGATCGAACCCGGCCGCCTCCGCCCGCTGGGTCGCGGTGGCGAACTGCTCCCGGATCTCGTCGAGGTCGGCAGCCGTCAGCTCCCGAGGCAGCTGGTTGACCCCGGGACGGTAGGGGAGGGGGGAGGGGGCGACCACCTCCCAGTTGCCCTCGTCCAGCGGGTCGTCCATCCCCTCCCACATCAGCTTGGTCGAGCCTTTGCGGCCGGAATGCCCGAGCTGGACGCCGATCCGGGCGGGCGACTCCCGGTGGACGAACTCGGTGATCCGGCGCCACGCCGCTGCCTGCGCGTCGCTGTAGAGGCCGCTGCAGCCGGGGGTGATCCGCCCCGTGTCGGAGACGCAGGCCATCTCGGTCATCACCAGCCCGGCACCGCCCAGCGCCTTGCCGCCGAGATGGACGAGGTGGTAGTCGTTGGGCAGGCCGTCGACCGCCCGGTACATGTCCATCGCCGACACCACCACCCGGTTGGCCAGCTCCAGCTCGCCGAGCCGGAACGGCTGGAACATCGGCGGCCGCGGGTCGCCGGGGGCGGTTCCCTGGCGCCGCAGGTGGCCGGCGAACCAGGCGTCGACGGACGCGACGAACTCGGGGTCGCGGATCCGGAGGTTCTCGTAGGTGACGCGGCGGCTGCGGGTCATGATGTTGAAGGCGAACTGCGGCGGCTCCTGGTCGGTGTACTGGCCGAGGTTCTCGAACCACTCCAGGCTGGCCTGGGCGGCCCGCTGGGTCGAGGCGACCACCGGCCGGCGCTCGGCCTCGTAGGCGCCGAGCGCGGCCTCCAGGGTGTCCTGCTCGTGCAGGCAGGCCGCCAGGGCGAGCGCGTCCTCCATGGCCAGCTTGGTCCCCGACCCGATCGAGAAGTGGGCGGTGTGGGCGGCGTCGCCGAGCAGCACCACGTTGCCGTGCCGCCACGACTGACAGCGGATCGTGCGGAATCTGGTCCAGCGGGAGTTGTTGGCCAGGATCTCGTGGCCGTCGAGCACCTCGGCGAACAGCTCGCGGATCCGCGCGATCGACTTCTCGTCGGAATCGCCCGGCGCGAAGGTCTGGTCGGCGTAGGCGTCGAAGCCGGCCGCGCGCCACACCGACTCGTGCATCTCGACGATGAAGGTGCTGCCGGTGGTGTCGTAGGGGTAGCCGTGGACCTGCATCACCCCGTGGGGCGTCTCCAGGACATAGAACTTGAAGGCGTCGAAGACCCGCTCGGTGCCGAGCCACATGTACTGGCAGGCGCGCGCGTCGATGGCGGGGTGGAAGCTGGCGGCATAGCGCGCCCGGACCGCCGAGTTGACCCCGTCGCAGGCGACCACCAGGTCGTGGGTAGCCGCCAGCTCATCGCTGTCCGGCGCCCAGCGCTGGAAATGCATGCTGACGCCGAGCGCCTGGCAGCGTTCCTGGAGCAGCCGCAGCAGCCGTCTGCGGCTCATCGCGGCGAACCCGTGGCCCCCGCTGGTGAGCACCTGGCCTCGGTAGTGGACGTCGATGTCGTCCCAGCGGGCGAAGTCCCGCTCCATGCGCGCGTAGACCGCGGCGTCGGCGTGCTCGATACCGCCCAGGGTCTCGTCGGAGAAGACCACGCCGAAGCCGAAGGTGTCGTCGGCGGCGTTGCGCTCCCACACGGTGATCTCGTGTGCCGCGTCGAGCTGCTTGGCGAGCGCCGCGAAGTAGAGGCCGCCGGGCCCGCCGCCGATCACCGCGATCCGCACTGGCCGCCTCCCGCGCTCGCGCTATGTGGCCGGCGCGGGCGCGGCCCCGGCGCCCGCCTGCCGCAGCCGGAAGCGCTGCAGCTTGCCGGTGCTGGTGCGCGGCAGGCTGTCGACGAACACCACGGCACGTGGGTACTTGTAGGGGGCGATCCGCTGCCGGGCGAACTCCTGCAGCTCCCGGATCTTCGCCTCGTCGCCGGCCACGCCCGGTCGCAGCACCACGTAGGCGGTGACCAGCTGGCCGCGGTCGGCGTCGGGGACGCCGACCACGCCGCACTCGGCCACGTCGCCGTGGGCCAGCAGCGCCTCCTCGACCTCCGGCCCGGCGATGTTGTAGCCGGAGGAGATGATCATGTCGTCGCTGCGCGCCTGGTACCAGAAGTAGCCGTCCTCGTCCTGGACGTAGGTGTCGCCGGTGAGGTTCCAGCCGTGCCGCACGTACTCCCGCTGGCGCGGGTCGGCCAGGTAGCGGCAGCCGGTGGGCCCCTTCACCGCCAGCCGCCCCAGCTGCCCGGGGGGCAGCGGCTGGCCGGCCTCGTCGAGGATCGCGGCGGCGTAGCCGGGCACGACCCGGCCGGTCGAACCCGGGCGGATCTCGTCGCCGGCCGTCGCGATGAAGATGTGCAGCAGCTCGGTGGTGCCGATCCCGTCGATCAGCTTGACGCCGGTCGCCTGGTGGAACGCCCGCCAGGTCGATCCCGGCAGGTGCTCGCCGGCGGAGACCCCCGTCCGCAAGGTCGTGAGCTGCGCCGCCTTGCCGGCGCCGAGCATGGCGCGGTAGGCAGTGGGGGCGGTGAAGCACACCGAGACGGCATGCTTGGCGATCAGGTCCGCCAGCTCGCCCGCGCTGGCCTTCTCGATCAGCAGGGTGGCGGCGCCGGCCCGCAGGGGGAACACCACCAGCCCGCCGAGGCCGAAGGTGAACGCCAGCGGCGGCGTGCCGGTGAACAGGTCGGCCGGGTTGGGCCGCAGCAGGTGCCTGGAGAAGGTGTCGGCGATCGCCAGCACGTCGCGGTGGAAGTGCATGGTCGCCTTCGGCCGCCCGGTGGTCCCAGAGGTGAAGGCGAGCAGCGCCACGTCGTCGGCGGCCGTGTCGGCGTCGGCGAACCGTGCCGGCTTGGCGTCGACCCGCCGGCTCAGGTCGGCGGCGTCCTCGCCGCCGTAGGTGACCAGCCGCAGGCCTGCGATGTCCGCGCCCAACAGGTCCCCGGTGAAGCGGTGATCGCACAGCGCCAGGTCGACGGCGGCGATTTCGGCGATCCTGGTCAGCTCGGTGGGGCGCAGCAGCGGCATGGTGGTGACCGCGACCGCGCCCGCCTTGAGCACGCCGAACCAGCACGCCACCAGCCACGGGTTGTTGGGGCCCCGCAGCAGCACGCGGTTGCCGGGCACGACGCCGCAGTCGTCGACCAGCACGTGCGCCACCCGGTTGGCGGCGCCCAGCAGCTCGCCGTAGGTCCAGCGCTCGCCCGGCGACCGCAGGCACTCACGGTCGGCGCCGTAGCGTTGGGCCGTCCGGTCGAGCAGCTCGGTGGCGCAGTTGAGCCGCTCGGGATAGCGCACCTCGGGGAGGTCGAAGCGAAGCTCCGGCCACTCCTCGGCCGGCGGCAGGTGGTCGCGGCAGAACGTATCGACGTGCGCTGACCGTGTGAGCTGCATCATCGCGCCTCCCCGGTCCCGGCTCCGGTCCGAACCGACCAGCGCTTCCAGTATTGCCCTCTTGTGCCGCAGCGTCACCCGACCCGACCCGACCCGGCCTCGCCACGGCGCGGCGGCAGGGTGCCCGGCGGCGCGGATCGCCGTTTCGCGGACCGGCCGTTACAGGACCGCGAACCCCTGCAGCTCGACCAGGGCATCCTCGTCCCACAG
>DASWDC010000294.1:0-8995 GCA_036395655.1 Actinomycetota bacterium
CGCAACGTCATCCCCTTCTGGTGGGACATGCTGATCGTGGCCGCCTTCAGCGTGGCGATCTACGCCTTCGCGATGCGCGTCCGCCTGCCCGCCGAGCGCGTCCGCGAGTACATCGGCGAAGTCGAGGGCTGACCCCGGAAGAAGTCAGGCCCGCAGCGCTCCAGCCGCGGGGTCCTCAGTCGCTGCTCAGCCGCTTCGGTAGCGGGCGGAGGCGCCGACGCGGCGGCCGCTGCCGCCGACGTTGGGTTCCCACTTGAAGCGGCGGAAGGCGAAGATCGCGGCGGCGATGCCCCAGATGGCGATGACGCGCAGGTGATTCCATTCGAAGCCGCTGCCCTTGGTGAAGGGGCTGAAAGCGGCCTCCATGGCGATGGCGAAATGCTTCACCGGGAAGATGTCGCCGGCGGTCTTCACCCAGGTGGGCGCGTTGTTGGTGGGGTAGAAGATGTCGGAGACGAAGGCGATCGGCAGCCAGGTGAAGTTGGCGAAGGCCGGGGCCGCCTCGCCGTTGGGGACGATCGTGGCCATGGCCAGGCCGAGCGCGCACAGGCAGGTCGTCCCGAACAACATCGTCACGACGGCGGCGGGCAGCAGGTGCCAGAAGATCTTCACCTGGAACGCCAGGACCCCCACCAGCATCATCAGGGTGGCACCGATGAACGCCATGTAGACGGCCGTGGCGACCCGCGCGGTCAGGTAGATCCAGGCGGGCAGGGGGGTGCCGCGGACGCGCTTGAGCACGCCCTCGTCGCGGTTGATCGGGACTGAGGTCGCCATGTTGACGTAGCAGGCCGACACCACCGCGAACACCAGGATGCCCGGGGTGAAGAACTGCGCGAAGCGGATGTCGCCGAGCTGGGTGATCCGCTGGTTGGTGTTCAGCGCGTTGAAGATCAGCAGGAACATCAGCGGGAACGCCAGCGTGAAGAACGCCGAGAAGGGGTTGCGCCAGAACAGCTTGTTCTGCGCGCGCCACTGGCGCCACAGCAGCGGGAGGGCGCCAGGGCGCCGCCCGGCCGCCGCGCGAGGGGCCGTCGCCGCCTCAGCCATTGCGGGCCTCCTCTCCGGCTCCGGCTCCGGCGCTGGCTCCAGCGTCGGCCGCCGCCGCGCCGCCGCCGGCTTCGGCCGAAGTGCCGGTCAGTTGCAGGTAGATGTCCTCCAGCGAGGGTCGCGTCACGGTCAGGGCCTCCAGTTCCTCGCCGCGGGCGACCGCCCAGCCGGTGAGGATGCTGAGGATCGGGGTGGGGGTCTTGGTCCTCAGCACCACGTGGTCGTCCTCCAGCTCGAGGCCGTTCGGCCGCATCCCGGGGAGGTCCGCGACGCTGGCGCCGGGTGGCAGGCGGAAGCGGATCCGAGCCTCGGCCACGTCGCGGCCGCCGAGGGACTCCGGCGGGCCCTGAGCGACGATCCTGCCGCCCGCCATGACCGTGACCATGTCGGCCAGGTTCTGGGCCTCGTCCATGTAGTGGGTGGTCAGCAGGATGGTCTTGCCGAGAGCGCGCAGGCTCTCGATCAGCTCCCAAGAGCGGCGCCGCGCCGACGGGTCGAAGCCGGTGGTGGGCTCGTCCAGGAAGACCAGGTCGGGGTCGCCGATGATGCCGAGCGCCAGGTCGAGGCGCCGCTGCTGCCCGCCGGACAGGGTCTTGACGCGGGCGCCGGCCTTCTCGCCGAGACCGACCAGCTCGATGGTCTCGTCCGCCGCGCGCGGGTGCGGGTAGTAGCTGCGGTAGAGGGCCATGACCTCGCGCACGGTCAGCTCCCGGTGGATGCCGGCCGACTGCAGCACGATGCCGATGCGCTCGCGGAACTCCCGGGTGGCGTGCTGAGGGTCGGTGCCGAGCACTCGGACGTCCCCTTCGGTGCGGTCGCGGTAGCCCTCCAGCATCTCCACCGTGGTTGTCTTGCCGGCGCCGTTCGGCCCCAGCAGGGCGAAGCATTCGCCCTCCGCCACCTCGAACGAGATGCCCCTGACCGCCTCCAGGTCGCCGTAGCGTTTGCGCAGCCCGGCGACCTTGATGGCTGTTCCCACCGGTTTCACATCCTTCCAAAGGGGTTTAGCGCCCATTGGGCCGCTACAGTCTGTGGTCATGATCGAACATTCCGCAATGCGTTGGGGCGCCCCCGAACCGGAATCCGTCCAGGCGGCGGCACGCGACGCGGTGACGGCGTTCCTGGCAGAGCAGGAACGGGAGGTGCCGGCCGAGCGGCTCGGCGAGGGGCGCTGGTTCCTGCGCCTGGCGGGGGAGCGCAAGCTCGGCATCGGGGTCCACCTGGTGGTGGGGGACCGCACCCTGCGGGTCGAGTCGTTCTTCATGCGCGCTCCGGAGGAGCAGCGCGAGCGCCTCTACCATGATCTGCTGGTGCGCCAGGCCGGAACCTATGTGCTGCGGTTCACCCTGGACGAATCCGGCGACCTGTTCCTGATCGGTCAAGTGCCGCTCCAAGCTGTTACAATTCAGGAAGTTGACCGAATCGTTGGGACGATTCTAGAGGTCTGCGATACCGCCTATTTGCCCGCAGTGGAAATCGGGTTCGCAGCGAGCATGGCGGCCGAAAAAGCCTGGCGCGCCCGCCTGGCGGAACGGGAATCAGCTGGCGGGTAAATTCCATGGATGAAATTCTACCGCCTCTACGCTGCTGATACGCCGCTGACCTGCGGCGATACGCGCTTGACGGCGGCTTGGCCAGCTTTTAGATTTCCCACTGTCCTGCGGGACGCAGTGCGGTAGGGTCAGGAAAACTCGACTGGAGGATTCAGTCGGGGCAAGCTGAAAAGCGCGCCCCGCTGCGTCGGTGGATCCCGGTGGGTCTGCGCAACCCGCCGACGTACCGGCGAAATTCCGGCGGCTTTGGCCGCGGGAATTTAGCTCCGGCCGAGCGGGAGCGATCTGATCTGTGCTCGTCCGCAGGGCTCCGGTCCCCAGGGGCCGTTCGCCGGGAGCTGGCGGCTTGCCGTCAGCAACCGAGCGGGCTCCTGGGGACCGTTCTTTTCGCGCGCCCGCTGCGGCGGTCTGTTCCCCGGTCCGTGGGTAGACTCGATCTGACTTGTGACCTGCCCACGTTCTTCCCGGAGGATCTTGATGCCGCTCACCAGCGAGTCCGTCGTCAGCGCGATGGCCAGACCCGAGGGCCGCAAGGCGATGCTGCTCGTCATGGACGGGCTCGGCGGCTACCGGACGACGCAGCGGGGCTCGGAGCTGACGCAGGCACGCACACCCAACCTCGACCGCCTGGCACGCGAGGGATCGCTCGGCCTGCACGACCCGGTCACCCGCGGGATCACGCCCGGGTCCGGGGCCGGGCACCTGGGCTTGTTCGGCTACGACCCGCTCGCCTACGAGATCGGCAGGGGCGCGCTGTCGGCCGCCGGGATCGGCTTCGAGCTGCGGCCCGGCGACGTGGCCGCGCGGGTCAACTTCTGCAACCTGGACGGGCGTGGGGTCATCACCGACCGGCGCGCCGGCCGGATCCCCACCGAGGAGGCCGCTGGCATCTGCGAGCTGCTCGGCGACCGGGTCCAGCTGGACGGCGTGGCGTTCTTCGTCCGGCCGGAGCGCGAGCACCGCGGCCTGCTGGTGCTGCGCGGCGAGGGGCTCTCACCCGAGGTCACCGACACCGACCCGCAGCGTGAGGGCATCGCGCCGCTCGACTGCGAACCCCGCTCGCCGGAGGCCGGCGCCGAGGCGAAGCGAACCGCCGAGCTGCTGCGCTCGTTTCTGGAGCAGGCCCGCGAGCTGCTCGCCGACCGCCAACGCGGCAACTTCCTGCTCTTGCGCGGCTTCGACACCCACAAGGAGCTGCCCAGCTTCCCCGAGCGCTACAAGGTGCGGGCGCTGGCGATCGCCGCCTACCCGATGTACGTCGGCATCTCCCGTCTGCTCGGCTTCGAGACCCATCAGGTGGAGGGCGCGGCGCCCGAGGAGGTCGACGCCCTCGCGCCGCTGCTGCCCGCGCACGACTTCGTCTTCATGCACGTCAAGAAGACCGACTCGGCCGGCGAGGACGGCGACTTCGAGCGCAAGGTGGCGGCGATCGAGGAGGTGGACGCGCTCATCCCGCGCGTGCTCGACGCCGGGGTCGAGGTGCTGGCGGTGAGCGGCGACCACGCCACTCCCGCGCAGATGGCGGCGCACTCCTGGCATCCGGTCCCGGTGCTGCTGTGGGGCGGCACCGCCGCGGCCGACGGCCTGCCCAAGTTCGACGAGGTCCACTGCCGGCAGGGCTCGCTCGGCCGGTTCGAGGCCAAGCATCTGATGCCGCAACTTCTCGCGGCGGCCGGCCGTCTGGCAAAGTACGGCGCCTGAGACCTAACCGACCGGACGGAGGGGTAGGCAAGTGAAAGGTGTCATCCTGGCGGGCGGGAGCGGGACCAGGCTGCATCCGCTGACACGCATCACCAACAAGCACCTGCTGCCGATCTATGACCGGCCGATGGTCACCTACGCGATCGAGGCGCTGGTCGGCGCCGGGATCACCGAGATCATGCTGGTCACCGGCGGCACCCACGCCGGCGAGTTCCTGCGCCTGCTCGGCAACGGGCACGAGTACGGCATCGACCGGCTGCTCTATGCCTACCAGGACCGCCCCGGCGGCATCGCCGAGGCGCTGGGGCTCGCCGAGCGCTTCGTCGACGGGGACCGGGTGCTGGTGATGCTCGCCGACAACGTGGTCGAGCAGTCGATCCGCCCGCTGGTCGAGAACTTCAAGGGCCAGGAGGCCGGCGCGCGCCTGCTGCTCGCCCGCGTCGAGGACCCGGTGCACCTGCGCAACCTCGGCGTCCCGGCGTTCGACGGAGCGGGCAGCGAGGGCGGCCGCGTGACCCGGATCGTGGAGAAGCCGGAGGACCCGCCGAGCGGGTTCGCGGTCACCGGGATCTACTGCTACGAGGCGAGCGTTTTCGAGGTGATCCCGACCCTGGAGCCGTCAGGCCGGGGGGAGCTGGAGATCACCGACGTGAACAACTGGTACGTCCAGTGCGGGCAGATGGAATACGACGTCATCGAGGGCTTCTGGGGCGACGCCGGCGAGTCGATCGACGCCTACTACCTGGTCAACGACTTCGTCCGCCAGCACGGCGCCAACAAGGGCTGAACCTGGAAAATCCACCGGCAAACCGTCCGTAGCCAGTCGGTTGGTCACGAAGGCCGCGCGTGTTGTAAAACGTCAGCCTGCATGTCTTGCCTCAGCCTCCACGTTCCGAGGAGTCCTCGTGACCACTACTGGGCCGCCGCTTGCTGGACCCCCGCCGCTCTCCTCCAACGCCATCGCATCCGACAAGTGGCTGGCCCGGTTCCGGACCATCCTGGTCGTGATCCTGGGCTGCACCGTGACCGGCATCGCCTCGCTCGCCTTCTACACCAGCTTCGAGGCGATCCGTGACTACTCCGAGCGCTCCGAGGGCATCTCGCCCCAGCACGCCTGGGCGATCCCGCTGCTGGTGGACTCGTTCATCATCGTGGCCACCGGCGCCGACCTGTGGTTCACCACCACGAAGTCGCGGCGG
This sequence comes from Actinomycetota bacterium, assembly GCA_036395655.1. Taxonomy (GTDB): domain Bacteria; phylum Actinomycetota; class CALGFH01; order CALGFH01; family CALGFH01; genus DASWDC01. The sequence continues at coordinate 5,504 of DASWDC010000294.1, forward strand.
CGGCTGTTCGAGGTGGTCTGGCCGAAGGCGCTGCTGGCCGGCGCGGCGCTGGTCAGCTTCATCCTCAACGTCGCCCACGCGCAGCACAACTGGCCCGCCCGCTTCGTCGCCGCGATCCCGCCGGCCGCGCTGGTCCTCGGCGTCGAGCTGCTGATGATGGTCCTGCGGCGCAGCACCACGATCCGCTCCCAGCGGCTCCAGGCCGAACTGGACGCCCGGATGGCCGCCGAGGCCGCCGCCGCGGCCGCGGCGCTCCCGGCCATCCCGCCGGCGCCGGTGCGTGGCGAGCTGCTCCGCAAGCAGCGCACCCGGCCGCGCCGCGAGGTGAGCGCGCCGCTGCGCCGCACGGCGGTTGACGACTTCGTGGAGGCCGCGGCCGCCGAGGCGGCGACCTACGAGCCGCGGCCTCGCCCGCGGCTGTCCGACCGGCTCCCCGACCAGCCCGCGGAGCGGCCGGCGAACCGGTCGCTTGAGGCCGAGCGTGACCCCCGCGCGCCGATCTTCGGCGGCGACGGTGGCGTGGCGCGGCGCCCGCCCCTGCCACCGAAGGTGATCGTCCCGCCCCGGACCGCCACGCCCACGCCCGGGAGCGGGAGCAACGGCCCGCGTCCGGCCGTGAACGGGCCGCGCCCGGGCACCGTCACCCAGTCGATCTCCGAGCCGGCCCAGGTCCAGGCCTCGGCCCCGGGGACGGGGACGGGGACGGGGACGGGGACGACCGCGACCGTCACCACCAGCCGAACGGCCACCGCCACCGCCACCGCAACGGCCACGGCGAGGGCGCGGCGCGAGCAGCGGAACAACGGCAAGCCAGCGACCCCGTACGTGGTGGCCGCGCGCATCCTCGACGAGCACGACGAGAGCGAGACCTTCAGCCCGGAGCAGCTCATGCAGGCACTTGCCGAGCGCGGTGTCTCGGTGAACATGAGCACCGCGCAGGGCCTCCTGCGCGAGCTGCGCTCGCCGCTGGCCACCCGCCTCACCGCCCAGCCCCCGGCGGCGCCGGCCGCGGGCGTGAAGGCGAGCAAGGGGACTGGCCGTCGCTGATCGCTGAAGCCGCCAATTCAACCACGCTAGGTGGTTGAATTGGCGGCTTCAGTCACCAACAAACCAGGACAGCTTGTCCTATCGCGGTGCGCGTTCGCGCGTCTCGGCGAGGGCATTCAGGGTGCGTCCCCAGGGGAAGCTGGCGATGCGCCGTTCGCCGGTGCCCGGGGGATGCGCCGAGGGCACGCCCTCCTCCTCGCCCCAGAGGATCCGTACGCCCATCTCGCGGAGCTGCTCCAGGCTCCGCCCGAAGGCCGGGTGGTAGGCCTGCGCGGCGTTGAGGAAGGGGAGCGCCACCAGCGCGAGGCGCTTGCCGATCGCCTCACACAAGAGCCCCAGGGCGAGCGTGTCGCTGATCCCGGCAGCCCACTTGTTGAGCGTGTTGAAGGTGGCCGGGGCCACGATCATGGCGTCGGCGGGCGGCAGGACGTCCGGCGTGCCAGGCCGCTTCCACTCGAACCGGACCGGGTGGCCGCTGCGCGCCTCCAGCTCCGCCAGGTCGGCGAACGCCCGCGCGGCCGGCGTGACGATCACGCAGGTGTCCCAACCGGCCTCGCGGGCGAACTCCACCAGCACCCTCGCGTCACGCGCGGGGGGTGCGGCACACACCACCACATACAGGACGCCCTGTCTCATCAGGGGGCTGCCGCTCGGCTGACCTGGACCACCGGATTCTCTGGCCGGGGCCTCGCTCCCCCGGCCCCCGGCCCCCCTCCCCGCATCAGGCCAAGGCTCCCACGCGATCCGCGAGCGCCCGCAACTCCCGCGCGCCGGCGCGGCGCTGGCGGCGCAGCAGCTCGCCCACGATCTCGCGCACGGCTGGGGTGAGGCGGATCTCCTCGGGGGCGAGGCGTTCCGCCTTGAGCAGGGTGGTGAGGGCCTCGTTGTCCTTGGCGCAGAGGCTGTAGCCATGTGCCAGATCGACCAGGAAGCGTGCCCGGCGCTCCAGGATCGTCAGCGCCTCCAGGTCGATCGCCAGGCCCTGCTCGATCGCCTCGCCGCCGTCGCCGAGCGAGACGGCCGCGGCGACCCGGTGCACTGCCACGTTGGTCGGCCCGAACGCGGTCCAGCAGCAGTTGCGGTCGGCGCCGAGCAGGTCGGCGGCGATCGACGCCTCGCGCAGCAGGTCCTTGCTGGCCGAGCGGTCGCCCTGCCGCGACGCCGCCACCGATCCTCTGAGCAGCAGCGCGCCGTAGATCGACAGCAGCGCCGGGGAGCCGCGGCCGAGTCTCGACTCGAAGGCGGCGGCCGTGCCGGTGGCCAGCTCCTTGGCGCGAGCGTAGTAGCCGTGCTCCAGCAGGGCATGGACCAGGCCGCGGGCGCTGCCGCCGACCAGCAGCTCGTCCTGGGACCGCCTGGCCGTGTCGATGCTGCGGTCGGCCGACAGCCAGGCTAGTTCGGCGGCGCCGAGCTTCAGCAGCGTGATGGTGCTGACCTGGTAGGCCTGCGCCAGCAGGCCGGTGGCGGCCAGCGCCTCGTCGTTGGTCAGCTCGTCGGTGGCCAGCTGGGCCTCGGCGATCAGCTCGGGCAGGACTCGGCCAAGTACCGAGTAGCGGGTGGCCTGGAACGCCCGCCAGGCATGGTCGACGGCCCGCCGCAACCCCAGCAGGCCGGGCACCTAGCGGCGGCGCTGGCTACGTTGCAGCGACCGCACCACCGCGTCGGGGCGGGTGAACGCCTCACGGATGGCCTCGATCACACCTTCCGCCTCGCTCTGCGGATGGGCCCGCCCGCCCGCGCCGGGCGCGCGCCCCTCGCTCACGCGACCGGTCAGGCGTCCGGTCAGCGCGATGGGTTCGACGTCGAGGGTCTTGGCGACCTCCTGGATCACCGAGAGCCGGTCGATACGCCGCTCCCCGCGCTCCACCTTGGAGACCCAGCTCTCCGAGCGCCCCAAACGCCCGGCAAGCACCAGCTGCGACATCCCGCGTCGGCGCCGGTAGTGCGCGATGCGCTCACCGACTGACAGGTCCTCTTTCACGAGCACCCCCCTGGACCGGTGGTCTGGCCGTCAGGACCAGACCAATTCAATAGCATTGATGCTTTGTTGGACCCGATCCGTCAAATTGTGATTCGGGGCGCAGATGGCTCGCCACTGTGCGTGGTTGCGATACGGTAATGGGAATGCGCGGTGGGTTGGAGCCGGACACGAGCCAGGAGATTCTCTCCATGGCGGAATTGCTCCGCCAGGATCTCGCCAACGCTGCCCGCAGGCTGTTCGACAACGAGGCCGGGGTGCGGCTGGGCGACGACCCCGAGGCCGTCCACCAGGCGCGTGTCGGCATCCGCCGGTTGCGCTCCACGCTGCGGACCTTCCGGTCGGTGCTCGACCGGGAGTGGAGCGGCGCCCTGCGCGCCGAGCTGGCCTGGATCGCCGATCTGCTGGGCGCGGTCCGCGACGCCGACGTGCTGCTGGAGCGCCTGCGGCACGGCCTGACCGCCCTG
>DASWDC010000295.1:0-3271 GCA_036395655.1 Actinomycetota bacterium
CTGGCGCCTGTACGACACCCACTACACCGAACGCTACCTGGGCGATCCCAGCGCCGACCCGGGCGTCTATCAGCGCAGCTCACTGCTTGCCGACGCCGCTCGCCTGGAGCGCCCCCTGCTGCTGATCCACGGCCTCGCCGACGACAACGTGGTCGCCGCCCACACGCTGCGCCTGTCGGGCCTGCTGCTCGCCGCCGGCCGCCCGCACAGCGTCCTGCCGCTGACCGGCGTCACCCACATGGCGGTCCAGGAGGCCGTCGCGGAGAACCTCCTGCACCTGCAGCTGGCATTCCTGCGCGCGGCGCTGGGGTTGTGACCGGGCCTGCCGGGCCTACCCCGCCAGCTCGACGGCGCGGCGGAGCTGGGCGATGAGCGCGTCGGTGGTGGAGGCGACCGGGGAGAGGATCAGGTTGGTGACCCCGGCGTCGCGGTAGGCGGCGAGGCGGTCGCGGATGTGGGCGGCGGGGCCGCAGAGGCAGACCGCGTCGACCAGGGCTTCGGGGATGGCGGCGGCGGCGTCGCCCCAGCGACCGGCGAGGAAGTGGTCTTGGACGGTGGCGGCGGCGTCCTCGAAGCCGTAGGAGCGGACCAGGCGGTTGTAGAAGTTGCGCTCGCGGGAGCCCATGCCGCCGACGTAGAGAGCGAGGAACGGGCGCATCGCGTCGCGGGCGGCGTCGTGGTCGTCGCTGACCTGGAACTGGACGGTCGGGGCGATGTCGAAGCCGTCGGCGGCGAGGTCCCGGCCGACGCGGGCGGCGCCCTCGTCCAGGGAGCGGCGGAAGGTCGCCATCTGGGTGGGGTCGAGCAGGAACGCCAGCCACCCGTCGGCCAGCTCGCCGGTGAGGGCGAGGTTGCGCGGCCCCATGGCGCCGAAGTAGAGCGGCAGGGGCCGCTGGCGGGGGCTGATGGTGAGCTTGAGCGGCTTGCCGGGGCCGCCGGGGAGCGGGAGCTGGATGGTCTCGCCCTGGTAGTCGACCCGCTGGCGGGCGAGCGCGGTGCGGACCACGGTGGCGTAGTCGCGCATCCGTGTCAGCGGGTGGTCGTAGCGCTGCCCGTACCAGCCCTCGGCGACCTGTGGGCCGGACAGGCCGAGGCCGAGCCGGAAGCGCCCGCCGGAGAGCTGGTCGAGCGTCGCGGCGGTCATCGCGGCCATGGTGGCGCTGCGCGCGGGGACCTGGAACACCGCCGCGCCCAGCCCGATCGTGCTGGTCTGCGCGGCGACCCAGGCGAGCACCGTGGCCGCGTCGGATCCGTAGGCCTCGGCCGCCCAGACGGCGTCGTAGCCGAGCCGTTCCGCCTCCCGTGCCGCCGCGAGCTGCCGCGCCGCGTCGACCCCGGCGCCCCAGTAGCCGATGCTGACGCCGAGCCGCACCGCACCCCTCCTTACTGGTCGTTCAGCGGAGCGTAGCAGCACAACCGGACCGAGCCACGGGACTTCGTCGGTATGGAGGCAAATCACCCGGCTGCCGTGACTTCCCGCGCGAACGTCTCGAAGGCGTTGACGTAGCGGGCGACGTCCTCGTCGGTGTGCTGCACCGACAGGGTCCACTGCTCGTCGGTACCGGGGGTCATGAAGACGCCCTCGGTCAGCTCGTAGAGCCAGGCGAGGTAGGACAGGTCTGCGTCGACCCCGGCGGCGTCGAAGCCGGCGTAATCGCGGTAGTCGTGCAGCTCCTCCGGGGCGTACATGACCGCGCCCTTGCCGCCCATGCCAATGGTGTAGCAGGGCAGGTCGTGGTCGTCGATGATCCGCTGGCAGCCACCGAGCAGCGCCTCGTTGACGCGGTTCAGCTCCTTGTAGGCGTCGGGGGTGAGCACCTCGGTGAGGGCGACCAGGCCGGCGCGGGCCGACAGCGGGTTGCCGTTGAAGGTACCGAGCTGGGGGACGCCTTCGCGGGCGATCTCAGCCATCAGCTCGCCCCGGCCGCCGAAGGCGCCGAGGGGGGTGCCGCCGCCGACCGCCTTGGCGAAGCACTTGAGGTCGGGGCTGACGCCGTAGAGCTCCTCGGCGCCGCCGTAGGCGACGGTCGCGCCGGTCTTGACCTCGTCCCAGATCAGCAGCACGCCGTGGCGGGTGCAGACCTCCCTGACCGCCTCCAGATAGCCGGGGTCGGGGTCGATGATGCCGACGTTCATCATGATCGGCTCCATGATGAGCGCGGCGACCTCGCCGGTGTTGGCGGCCAGCAGCCGGTCGAGGGCGTCGGCGTCGTTGAAGGGGACGATCAGGGTCAGGTCGGTGACCGCCCGCGGGGTGCCTTTGCCGAGGGGGACGCTGGCGGGGTGGGCGCGCGGGCCGATGGCGTCGCGGTCGGGCTTGATCGACACCAGCACCGACTCGTGGTGCCCGTGGTAGGAGCCTTCGATCTTGACGATCTTGTCGCGGCCGGTGACGCCGCGGGCAAGTCGGATGGCATCCATGGTCGACTCGGTGCCGGAGTTGGTGAAGCGGACCTGGTCGAGTTGGAAGCGCTGGCACAGCTCCTCGGCGAGCAGGGTGGTCTCGGCGACCGGCTGGGCGAAGTGGGTGCCGATGCCGGCACGTTCGCTGAGCGCCGCGGCGATCTTGGGGTGGGCGTGGCCGACCGACATGACGCCGAAGCCGTTGTGGTAGTCGGAGTACTCGTTGCCGTCGACGTCCCAGACGCGGCTGCCCTTGGCGGTGGCGAAGAAGATCGGGTACGGCGGGGAGTCCTGGAAGCTGGAGGCGACGCCGAGGGGCAGGGACTTGAGGGAGCGTTCGCGCCACTCCCGCGACTTGGGGGTCCGTTCGTGGACGAGCTGGGTACGGGCGGCGGTGAGCGCCGAGATGCGCTCCTGGTCGGGCCGCTGGCCCATGATGATCACGCTCCTGCGCCGGTGGCCGGTGGCCGGGTGGTTGCTCGTGAAGGAACACTGAATGCGCTGCCTTCCGAAAGTACTTCGAGATCCGTGCTATGGTCAACCATCTTTGAAAGATTCCGTTGCGAGTCGAGCGGATCAGGAGGTAGTTCGTAGGTGCCTACGCGCGGGAGCGGCGCTCCGCTCGACCCGGTCGACCGCCGGATCGTGGCGGCGCTGCAGCAGGACGGCCGCCGGCCCTTCACCCGGATCGCCCGCGACCTCGGCATCTCGGAGGCCGCCGTCCGCCAGCGGGTCGCCCGGCTGGAGAGCGCCGGCGTGATGCAGGTGGTCGCGGTCGCCGACCCGATCACCTGCGGCTTCAAGACGATGGCGATGCTGGCGATCCGGGTCGAGCCGCGTGCCATCGCCCAGGTCGCCGAGGCGCTGC
>DASWDC010000296.1:0-15715 GCA_036395655.1 Actinomycetota bacterium
AGGAAGGTCCTACCTGTCATACAGGTCCTCGCGTTTCCATGTGCGGCCCTTGGGGCCACTGGAGGCGTGGACGGTACCGGCGATATTCAGAAACTCAGATATTGCCTGCCTGGTGGGATCTGCTCCGGCGAAGCTCTCCAGATAGTCACGAACGAGCGCATTGACGGTCGTATGCAGTTCAAGAGCGCGCATGCGCGCCCTCTGGAGCAACTCGTCATCGACGCTGAGCGTCAGATTGGCCACAGGCCCTCCTTTCCGTGTAGCACGGAATCAGTGTAGCACGGATGTGGTTCAGGACCCAGCCAGGGCAGCGGCGAGCTCACCGGCGAGGCCGGCGTTGGCTTCCAGCAGGGCGAGGTTGGCGGCGAGGCTGCGGCCGCCGGTGCGGCGGTGGAGCCAGTCGAGTTCGAAGGGGGTGCGGGCCTTTCCGACGATGCCGGCGTCGCGGGCGGCGACGGAGGAGGCGGCGGCCAGCTCGGCCAGCTCGTCGGGATCCATCGCCGCGGACGCCGGGGGGTTGTGGACCAGCAGCAGGGCACCCGGGGAGTCGAGCGCCCGGCGGACCCGGACCAGCTCGACGGCTTCCTCGACGTTGTTGACGAGGTGCTCCAGGGGAAGGTTGCCGCGCGCCAGGAATCCGGGCATGCGGTCGGTGCGGTAGCCGACCACCAGGACGCCGTTGGTCTCCAGCCATTCGAGGGTGGCGGCGCTGTCGGCGACGTGCTTGGCGCCCGAGCAGACCACCACCAGCCGGGAACGGGCGAGCTGCGGGAGGTCCGCGGAGACGTCGTTGGCGCCGAAGTGGACCCCGCCGATGCCGCCGGTGGCCATCACGTCGATGCCGACCCGTTCGGCCGCGAACACGGTCGCCGACACGGTGGTGGCGCCGTCCAGCCGCCGCGCCACCACATAGGGGAGGTCCCGGACCGTCACCTTCCAGGTCGTGCGGGCGGTGGCGAGCAGCTCAACCTGGTCGGGGTCGGCCCCGACCACGATGCGCCCGTTGATCACCGCGACCACGGCCGGTTCGGCGCCCGATTTGCTGACGGCAAGCGACTGCGCTTCGGCGGACTCGAGACTGGCCGGGCTCGGCAGCCCTTGGGCCAGCACGCTCGATTCCAGCGCCACAACGGCGCTGGCGGTGGCGATTCGGTCGGCAACCACGATCGGTCGGTCCATGCGACTGCGACGCTCCCTGCTCTGCTCGGCGAAACCTACGGATGCTACGGAGAGAAGCTCGTCAAGGGTAACGGCAACCTGGGCTCCGAGTCATCGCCGCGCGACAACCCAGCGGCGGCGCGCTGGGCTCGCGGGACGCCGCGCCGGTCAGCCTCTCGTGCCGGAAACGGGATGTTCGTCCCAGAACCGAGCCATCACGACGCGGCGGGCACGGCGGGTGGCGCGGCGGAAGGACTCCAGCAGGCGCTGGCGGCCGCCGGGCGGTTCGCCCATGGTTTCGGCGAGGCGCTCCAGCAGCAGCGGGTCGGTCGGCAGCGAGTCGACCGGCCGGCCGGCGACCAGATAGCCATGGTTGCGGAGCCGCAGGCAGAGCCGGTAGGCGCCGGCCAGCCAGGCGGCCTCGCGGGCGTCGAGCGCCCTGGCGGCGGTGAGGGCGTCCAGTGCCGCGAAGGTGCCCTGGCGGCGGACCTCGGGGTGGGTGCCGCCGAGGCGGAGCTGGAGGAGCTGCACGGTCCACTCGACGTCGGCGAGGCCGCCGGGGCCGAGCTTGAGGTGCAGGCGCGGGTCGGCCCCGGCGGGGAGCCGCTCGGATTCGACCCGGGCCTTCATGCGGCGGATCGCGGCGACCTGCTCGGCGTCGAGCCGCTCCGGGTAGGTCCAGGCAGCGGCCGCCTGCCCGAACCGCAGGCCGAGTGCGCGGTCCCCGGCGACCGGACGGACCTTGATGAGGGCCTGGCGCTCCCAGGGCTCCGCCCAGCGGTCCCAGTAGGCCTGGTAGGAGGCGAGCGTGCGGGTCAGCGGCCCGTTGCGCCCCTCGGGGCGGAGGTTCGCGTCGACCTTGAAGCCGGTCCCCTCGGCGGTGACCGCGCCAAGTCCGTTGAGCAGCTCGCGGGCGATCTGGGCGGCGGCACGGGCAGCCTGCTCGGGGTCGGCGCCGTCGGCGGGCTCATGGCAGAGCAGGATATCCAGGTCGGAGACATAGTTCAGCTCCTCGCCGCCGAGCTTGCCCATGCCCAGCACCGTCACCCGCACCTGCTCGGCGCCACGCACCCGGTGGCTGGCGACCGCGAGGCCCGCCTCGAGGCTCGCCTCGGCCAGGGTGGCCAGCTCCTGCCCGACCACCTCGACGGCGACCCCGCCGGCCAGGTCCCGCACGGCGATCCGCAGCAGCGCGCGCCGCTTGAAGCGGCGCAGCCCGTCCCAGGCGGCGGCCACCTGCCGGTCGTCGCCGTCATGGCCCGGGCCGAGGTGGCGGGTGACGATCGCCAGGGCCTCCCCCACCAGCTGGTCGTGGGTCCGGCTGCCGGCGGGGCCGCCGGCTTCGGCCATGGCGGTGAGCAGCTCGGGGTGGCGGGCGAGCAGGTCGCCGAGGAGGCGGGAGCTGCCGAGCACGATGCACAGCAGCTCGGCGACGGCGGGATTGTCGCGCAGGGTGGCGAGGAAGGCGCCGTGGCGGCCGAGCGCCTCGGCGACGACCCGCAGGGCGGCGAGGCCGCTGTCGGGGTCGGGGGCGTCGGCCAGCCAGGTGAGCATGGCGGGCAGCATCGCGCGGAACAGGGTGGCGCGGCGTGACAGGCCGCTGGTCAGCGACCGCAGGTGCGCCAGGGCCCGCTCGGGGTTGGCGAAGCCGAGCGCGGCGAGCCGCTCGCGCGCCTCCCGCGGGTCGAGTCCGGTGGGGACCGCGCCGAAGACCTCCAGCAGCGGCCGGTAGAAGAGCTTCTCGTGGAGGCTGCGGACGGTGGCCGCGTGGCGGCGGCGGTCGGCCTCGAACAATTCCAGCGCGTCGCCGTCGGGGCCGTCGCGGTAGCCCATGGTGCGGGCGAGCCAGCGCCGCTCCCCCTCGCCCGCCGGGATGGTGTGGGTGCGGCGCTCGCTGGCGAGCTGCAGGCGGTGCTCGATCATGCGCAGGAAGCGGTAGGCGCTGGCGAGCGCGGCGGCGTCGCTGCGGCCGACGAACCCGGCGGCGCTGAGCGCCTCCAGCGCGACCAGGGTCGAGCCGCTGCGGAGTTCGGGGTCGTGGCGGGCGTGGACCAGCTGGAGGAGCTGGACGGCGAACTCGACGTCACGGAGGCCGCCGGGGCCGAGCTTGACCTGGCGTTCGCCGCCGTCGCGGGCCTGCTGGGAGGCCTCGACCCGGGCTTTCATGTGGCGGATCGCGGCGATCGCCTCGGGGTCGAGCCGCTCCGGGTAGGTCCACGCGGCGGCGGCCTGGTGGAACCGCTCGCCGAGGGCCGGGTTCCCGGCGACCGGGCGGACCTTGATGAGGGCCTGCTGCTCCCACGCCTCCGCCCAGCGGTCCCAGTAGGCCTGGTAGGAGCCGAGCGTCCGGGTCAGCGGCCCGTTGCGCCCCTCGGGACGGAGGTTGGCGTCCACGCGGTAGCAGGTCCCTTCGGCGGTGACCGCGCTGAGACCGCCGATCAGCTCCCGGGCGATCGCGGCGGCGATCCGTGCGGCCTCGTCGGCGTCGGCCTCACCCTCGTCCTCCACGCCGGAGGCAGGGCGGGGGGCGGGTTCGTGGACGAAGAGCACGTCGATGTCGGAGACGTAGTTCAGCTCCTCGCCGCCGAGCTTGCCCATGCCGAGCACGGCCACCCGCACCCGCTCGGCCTCCTCGACCCGGCGGCCCACGACCGCCACGACCGCCAGGGCGGCCTCCAGGCACGCCTCGGCGAGCGCCGCCAGCTCCTGCCCGACCACCTCGACCGCCGCGCCGCCGGCCAGGTCCCGCACCGCGATCCGCAGCAGCTCCCGCCGCTTGAAGCGCCGCAGCGCCTCCCAGGCGACCACCGGGTCCGCAACCGGATCCGCAACCGGGTCCGCAACCGGGTCCGCAACCGGGTCCGGGGCGGAGACGGTCGCCAGCGCCTCCTCCACCAGCTCGTCGCGGGTACGGGGGGCGGCGAACGCGCGCCCGTCGGCGAGGCGGTCGACCTCTTCGGGGTGGGCGGCGAGCCAGGCGCCGAGGGAGCGGCTGGCGGCGACCAGCGCGACCAGCCGCCGCCGGAAGCCGAGCTGGCGGCGCAGCGCCGCGGTGAAACGGCCACGGTCGCCCTCGGGCAGGGCAGCGGCGACCGCCCCGAGCGCCCGTGTGGCCAGTTCGGGGTTGGCGCTCCCGCCCAATTCGTGGAGCAGGCGCAGGCCGCCCGCGGCCGCATGCGGCGGCCAGGCCCCCAGCGCCTCCAGGTCGCCGACGACCGCCAGCGGCTCCTCGAAGCCGAGCCGTGCCAGGAATGGGCCGGGCTCAGGCGCAGCCGAACCCCTTGGCCTGCTGTGCGGCACCGCCACTATTGCCCCCAGATGTCCGCCCTGACAAGCGTCGGGCCTACCAACAGGCACGCCAAAACCCGCGCGAGGGGGTCCCCCTGTTTAACGCTATCGGATTTGGCCCGGATGGCGTCGCGTTGTCCACAGCCCTCCGCCAGCGGCGCTCAGGTGGTCCAGCGCCAGGCCCGGACGGCCCGGTCGAGGGCGGCGACGTCGCCGGGGAAGGCCTGCGTCGAGGCGGAGAAGGTGAGCCACCAGACCGCGCCGTGGTGGTAGCAGGCGATCTGGCGCACCCGCACTGGGTGGCCGCCCTGGGCCAGCGTCCAGTCGGTGGCGATCGCCGCCGCACTGTCGAGCTGGAGCGGCCAGGCGCTGCCGACCGGGACCGCGCCGAGGGTGTCGCGCAGGCGGCCCGGCAGCGCCGCGGCGAGCCGCGGCAGCGACGGCGGCTGTGCGGCCGGCTGCCGGAGCACGCTCAGGTCGGCCACAAATCCGCTGGTCGCGCGGCCTGTCAGGACCTGGACTGGCCGCACGCCGCGGTAGGAGCCGGCGAGCTGGCGGGTCTGGTCACGCCACCCGGACGGCAGCGGAAAGGCATACTCGCGCCCGGCACCCGCACCCGCCGCGACGACCCGCACCGGACGGCCGAGCGCCGGGTGGGCCACATGGGCCGGGTGGAAGGTCCGCGTGACCGGAGCCCGCGCGACCACCATCAGGGCCACGACCAGCGCGACCACGCCCACCAGGGTGACCAGCGGGCTGCGGCGCCGCCGTGACGGGGACGGCGGACGCGCCGCCCGCCCCGATGCCGGGGACGCCTCGGGCGCCCTCCAGGAGGAATCTGGTTCGTCGTCCCAGCCTGAGGAGTCGTCCCAGCCCGAATTCGCCCCCATGTGTTTGCCTGCCCCCTCGTTGGGTCTTCAGCTGCGACGGATGTGGCGCCCGGGTCAGAGCAGCGGCAGGTAGCGCTTGCGCTCGAACGGGGTGACGTAGCGCTGGTAGGCCTGCCAGTCGCGGCGCTTGTTGCGCAGGAAGTACTCGAAGACGTGCTCGCCGAGCGCCTCGGCGACCAGCTCCGAGCTCTCCATGGCCACCAGTGCCTCGTGCAGGTCGACTGGGAGCGGTTCGATGCCGGCGGCGCGGCGCTCCGCCTCGGTCATCCGGTCGAGGGCGTCGTCGGCCTCGGGCGGCAGCTCGTAGTCCTCCTCGATGCCCTTCATGCCGGCGGCGAGCAGCACCGCGAACGCGAGGTAGGGGTTGGCGGCGGGGTCGGGCGAGCGGACCTCGACGTCCACCCGGTCGGAGCGGTAGCCGCCGACCCGCACCATCGCGGAGCGGCTGCGCTGCGCCCAGGCGATGTGGACCGGCGCGTCGAACCCGGGCACCAGCCGCTTGTAGGAGTTGACCCACTGGTTGGTGACCGCGGTGTACTCCCGCGCGTGGACCAGCAGCCCCGCGATGAACGAGCGGGCGGTCTTGGAGAGGTTGGCCTCCTGCCCGGGGTCGTAGAAGGCGTTGCGGTCGCCCTCGTAGAGGCTGAGGTGGGTGTCCATGCCGGAGCCGTCCACTTCCTGGATCGGTTTCGGCATGAAGCTGGCATGCAGGTCGCGTTCCAGCGCCGCCTCCTTGACCACCAGGCGGCAGCTCATCACGTTGTCGGCCATGGTGAGCGCGTCGGCCTCGCGCAGGTCGATCTCGTGCTGGCTGGGAGCGATCTCGTGGTGGGATTGCATCACCGAGATGCCCATCCGTTCCAGCATGTCGATCGCGTCCTGGCGGAAGTCGTGGGCGAGATCCAGCGCGGTCTGCTCGAAGAACGACCCGGAGTCCAGCGGCCGCACCGATTTCGCGTTCTTGAAGAGGAAGAACTCCAGCTCCGGCTGCACGTAGACGGTGAAGCCCCGGTCGGCGGCGCGTTGCAGGTTGCGGCGCAGTACCCAGCGGGGGTCGGCGTCGAACGACTCACCCTCAGTGGTCAGCACGTCGCAGAACATCCGTGCGACGCCGCCGTCGCCGCCGGTGCGGCCCGGCAGCACCTGGAAGGTGCTCGGGTCGGGGCGGGCGACCACGTCGGCCTCCTGCGCGCGGGCGTAGCCCTCGATCGCGGAGCCGTCGAAGGTCATGCCCTGCTCGAACGCCTCCTCCAGCTCGGCCGGGGTGATCGCGAACGACTTGAGGAAGCCGAGCACGTCGGTGAACCACAGCCGGACGAAGCGGATGTCGCGCTCCTCCACCATCCGCAGGACGTATTCGCGCTGCTTGTCCATGTCGTAGACGCTCCGGATCGACGGTCGGGCGCCAATGCTACCGCTGGTACCGTGGATTCCGGAGCACCGTCCACAACCGTTTACAAGCTTGTTCGGGAGGTGCCGGATGGAGCGCCTGCGGCTCGCCGGAGCGCAGCTCAACCAGGTCGTCGGGGACATCGACGGCAATGTGGAGCGGATCCTGGCAATCTACCGCGAAGCCGCCGCGAAGGGTGCGCACCTGGCGGTGTTCCCGGAGCTGGCGGTCACCGGCTACATGCCCGAGGACCTGGTCTTCAAGCCCGACTTCCTGGCAGCCAGCCAGGCCGGGATCGAGCGGGTCGCCGCCGGGGTGGGCGCCTGCGCCGCGGTGGTCGGCTTTGTCGAGGCGACCCCGGCCGGGCCGGCGAACGCCGCCGCGCTCTGCCACGACGGGCGGATCCTGGCGACCTACCACAAGGTGCTGCTGCCCAACTACAGCGTCTTCGATGAGGAGCGCTACTTCATCCCCGGCCGCGAGGTCCTGCTCGCCAGCTTCGGCGAGGTCAGCGTCGCCATCACCATCTGCGAGGACCTGTGGTTCCCCTGGGGCCCGATGGCCGCCGCGGCGGCGGCCGGGGCCGAGGTGGTGGTGAGCATCAACGGCTCCCCCTACCGCCTCGGCAAGGCCGACCGGGTCGGCCCGATGCTGGCCACCCGCGCCGCCGATCATGGCGCCCACCTCTTCTACGTGAACCGGGTCGGCGGCCAGGACGAACTGGCCTACGAAGGCGAGAGCTGCTACTTCGACCCGGAGGGCCGCGTCCGCGCCCGGGCCGCCAGCTTCGAGGAGGACCTGCTGCTGGTCGACCTGACCCTGGAGGAGGGCGCCACCGCCCGCCTCGCCGACCGGCCACGGCGCACCCCCGCCAGCGTCCCGCCCGGGGCCGGGTCGCCCCCGAGCCTCGCTGTCCGGCGCGTCCAGGTCACCGACCGCCTGCCTGACCCGGGCCCGCTGGTCGAGCGGCGCCTGTCCCCGCGTCTGGGCGCCGAGGAGGAGGTCTACCGGGCGCTAGTCTGCGCGACCCGGGACTATGTGACCAAGAACGGCTTCGGCGCGGTCCACGTCGGCCTGTCAGGGGGGATCGACTCCAGCCTGGTGGCCGCCATCGCGGTCGACGCGCTCGGGCCTGACCGGGTCACCGGGGTGGCGATGCCGTCGTCGTACTCGTCGGAGGGGAGCCTCCGCGACGCCCAGGCGCTCGCCGCCAATCTCGGGATCGAGCTGCTCACCCTGCCGATCCACGACCCGGTCGACGGCTTCGCCGCTGCCCTGAAGGAGCCGTTCGCCGGCACCGAGCCGGGCCTGGCGGAGGAGAACATCCAGGCGCGGGTGCGCGGCACGCTGCTGATGAGCCTCTCGAACAAGTTCGGCACCATGGTGCTGACCACCGGCAACAAGTCCGAGATGGCGGTCGGGTACTGCACCCTGTACGGCGACATGGCCGGCGGCTTCGCGGTCATCCGCGACGTCCCCAAGACGCTCGTCTACGCCCTGGCCCGCTGGCGCAACCAGCAGGCCCACGCGCGCGGAGCGGGCGAGGTGATCCCCCAGTCGGTGCTGGACAAGCCCCCGTCGGCGGAGCTGCGCCCCGGCCAGCTCGACACCGACTCCCTGCCGCCCTACGAGGTCCTCGACCCGATCCTGGAACGCTACATCGAGGACGACGCCTCGACTGACGAGCTGGTCGCCGAAGGCTTCGACCGCGCCGTTGTCGAACGGGTCGTCGGCCTGGTCGACGGCGCCGAATACAAGCGCCGCCAGGCCCCGCCCGGCCCCAAGATCACCGGCCGCTCCTTCGGCAAGGACCGCCGCCTGCCGATCAGCAACCGCTTCCGCGGCTACCCGCGCGCCGCCAGGTAGCCGGCCGCCAGGCGGGCAGCCGGGGCCAAATTCGCTGGCTGCGACCGGGCTCGGAACGGCACGATCTCCACTATGGGTTCGGGTTCGGAGGGCGGGGGCGTGGAGGGGCTCGCCGGCGGGTCGCGCTGGCGGCGCTGGCGGCGACTCGCGGTGGTCGACAACAGGCCGCTGCGGGAGCGGCGGGACTTCCGGTTGCTGTTCATGGCGCAGGGAGGGTCGACGTTTGGGACCCGGATCACCTATGTGGCCATCCCCTATCAGGTGTTCCGGATCACGCGTTCGCCGCTGGCGGTGGGGCTGCTCGGGCTGGCGGAGCTGACGCCGCTGCTGCTGACGGCGCTGCTCGGCGGGGCGCTCGCCGACGCGCACGACCGGCGGCGGATGGTGCGGCTCACCGAGCTGGGCATGGCGACGGCGTCGGCGTCGCTGCTGGTCAACGCGGCGCTCCCCCACCCCGCCCTTTGGGTGCTGTATGCGGCGTCGGTGGTGCTGGCGGCCTTGGACGGGCTGCAGACGCCGTCACTGGACGCGCTGGTCCCCCGGCTGGTCGAACGCGACGAACTGCCGGCCGCGGTCGCGCTGGAAGGGCTGCGCGGCACCCTGGGGATGGTGGCCGGGCCGGCGCTCGGCGGGGTGCTGGTGGCGACGGCGGGCCTGCCGGTCGCCTACGGGGTGGACGTGGCGACCTTCGGATTCTCGCTGCTGCTGCTGTCGCGCATGCGGGCCGTGCCGCCACCGCCGGGGGCCGCGCGGGTGAGCCTGCGCGGCATCCTCGACGGGCTGCGCTACGCGCGCAGCCGGCCGGAGCTGCTCGGCACCTATGTGGTGGACATCGTGGCGATACTGTTCGGCATGCCGCTGGCGCTGTTCCCGGCGATCGCCGACCGCTACGGCGGCGCTGGGGTGCTCGGCCTGCTGTACGCCGCGCCCTCGGCCGGGGCGCTGCTGGCCAACCTCACCAGCGGCTGGCTCGGGCGCTCACGGCGGCACGGCGCCGGCATCCTGGGCGCCGCCGGCTGCTGGGGGCTCGCCATCGCCGCCTTCGGGGTGGCCTATGGCCTGGGTGGGCCGCTGTGGCTGGCGTTGCTGCTGCTCGCCGCCTCCGGGGGTGCCGACATGGTGAGCGGACTGTTCCGCTCCACCATCTGGAATCAGACGATCCCGGACGAGCTGCGCGGCCGCCTCGGCGGCATCGAGCTGCTCAGCTACTCGATCGGCCCGACGCTCGGCAACGTCGAGGCGGGCGCGGTCGCGTCCGCCTTCACCGTGACCACCTCGGTGGTCTCCGGCGGGGCGCTCTGCGTTGCCGGCGTGGGCGTCTGCGCCCTGCTGCTGCCGGCCTTCCGCCGCTACGACGCCGCGAGGTTTCTGGCCGCGGCGCGGGCAAACGCCGCGTAGGCGCCCGTTTCGGCGGCTGGCGGGTGCACACTGGAGGAGCCAGGAGACCCCCATCCGGGGCTCCAAGGAACTCCAGAAGGAGGCCGCGATGCCGGTCACCATCACCGATCTCGCCGCGTGGAAGGAGCGCGGGGAGCGGTTTGTCATGCTCACCGCCTACGACGCGCTCACCGCGCGGGTGCTGGGCGAGGCGGGAGTCCCGTTGCTGCTGGTCGGCGACTCGCTGGGGAACAACGTTCTCGGCTACGACTCGACGATCCCGGTCACCATGGAGGAGTCGCTGGTGTTCACGGCGGCGGTGGCCCGGGGCGCGAGGAACGCGATGGTCGTCGGGGACCTCCCCTTCGGGTCATACCAGGCCGCGGCCGCCGACGCCATGCGCAACGCCGCCCGCCTGGTCAAGGTGGGCGCCAACGCGGTCAAGCTGGAGGGCGGGCAGCGCTCGGTCGAGGCCGTCAGGCTGATCGTCGCGGCCGGGGTGCCGGTCATGGGCCATCTCGGCCTCACGCCGCAGTCGGCCAACAGTTTCGGCGGCTTCCGGGTGCAGGGGCGCGGCGAGGCGGGCGACCGGCTGCTGGCCGACGCGCTCTCCCTGCAGGCGGCTGGCTGCTTCTCGATCGTGCTGGAGGCGATCCCCGCCGAGCTGGGCAAGCGGGTCACCGAGGCCCTCCAGATCCCGACCATCGGCATCGGCGCCGGGCCGCACACCGACGCGCAGGTGCTGGTCATCACCGACCTGCTCGGCCTCACCCCCGACCCGGCGCCGCGGTTCGTGAAGCGTTACGCCGACCTGCGCTCCACCATCGCCGAGGCGGCCCAGCGCTTCACCAAGGACGTCGCCGAGGGCCACTATCCGGGACCGGAACACCAGTACCACTGAGCGACGGAGCGCCACGGCGCTGTGGTTGCGTTTGCAACCACCTCTGGAGTAGTTGTAGATTCAACTATGCCTTCCCACTGCCGAGAGGAGCCCTAGATGAGCGAAGCACCCACGGTCCCAAGCGGATCCCGGGTGGTCGACGGCCTGGTCGTCCCAGAGGCCGGCACCTGGGTCGCGGATGCGGCCCACTCCACCTTCGAGTTCGTCGCCCGGCACCTGACCGCCAAGGTCCGCGGCCGCTTCCACACCGCCACCGTCACCGCCCACGTCGCCGAGGTCCCGGAGCAGTCAACGGTCGAGGTCGAGATCGACACGGCCAGCGTCGACACCCACGAGCCGCGCCGCGACGGCCACCTCAAGTCGCCGGACTTCTTCAACGTCGAGAAGTACCCGAAGATGACCTTCCGCTCCACCGGGCTGCGCTCAGCGGGCGAGGGCGTCTGGGAGCTGACGGGCGACCTGACCATGCTCGACGCGACCCGCCCGGTCAGCTTCGACCTCGAATTCCTCGGCACCAGCCCTGATCCGTGGGGCGGCATCCGCGCCGGTTTCTCCGCCTTCGCCGAGGTCGACCGCGAGGACTGGGGCCTCAACTGGAACTCGGCCCTGGAGACCGGCGGCTGGCTGCTCTCCAAGAAGATCCGCCTCGAGATCGAGGTCGAAGCCGTCAGGCAGTAGGCGGTCGACGGGCTGGGGGGCGGCGCCGACGGCAGCCGGGGGGGACCCTGGCCATCGGCGCCGCAGCCCAGTCGGCGGCAACCGGCACCTGGGGGAGGCGCAGCGGTCGCTGGCGACCTGACAACCTTGCCACAGCACGGCTGAGACGAAGCTGAACGCTCCTGAGAGGACGCTGAGAGGACCCCAGGAGGGCCGGGGAGCCGCGGCTCCCCGCCGGATATCCGCCCAGCTCAGGCCGTTCCGTTGGCTCGTGACCCTCGGCGTGACCATCGCTGGGGCCGTCGGCAGGCAGGCGCACCACCAGCCTCGCGCCGGAACCGCCCGAATCATTCGGATCGTTCGAACCCTGGCCGGCGACGGCGACGGCGACGGTGCCGCCGTGCGCCTGGACGATCTCCCGGACGATCGCCAGCCCCAGCCCTGCCCCGCCACGGTCGGGGCTGCGGGCCTCGTCCAGGCGGGTGAAACGCTCGAAGACCCGCTCGCGGTCCTCCGGCGGGATGCCAGGGCCGTCGTCAGCGACGACCAGCTCGGCCTCGCCGCCGTCGAGCCGGCGCACCTCCAGCCGCACCTGTTGGCGGGCGTGACGCTCGGCGTTGGCGGCCAGGTTGCGGGCGACCTGGGTGAGGCGATGGCGGTCGCCGGTGACGCGGGCGGCCGAGATCCCGGAGGTGTCCACCATGACCTTGCCACGGTTGCGCAGCCGCCGTGCCTCCGCCAACGCCAGCTCGTCAAGATCGACCTGGTCGCGCCGCAGCGGCAAGGTCGCCTCGTCGACCCGGGCGAGCAGCAGCAGGTCCTCGACGATCCGCTGCATCCGCCGCACCTCCTGCATGACCGCGTCCGCGACCGCCCTCCAGTCGGTGCGCTCAGGAAGCGCCAGCGCGACGTCGAGCTGCAGCTGGATCGCGGTGAGGGGGCTGCGCAGCTCGTGCGAGGCGTCAGCCACGAAGCGCCGCTGGCGCGCCGCTGACGCCTCCAGCTGTTCCAGCAGCTCGTTCATGGACCGGACCAGCGGGACGACCTCGCCGGCCGCCCGCTGGTCAGCGATCCGCAGGGAGAGGTCCCGCCGGGCGATCTCGCCGGCCTCGACCCGGATCGCCTCCACCGGCCGCAGGGCGTGGGCGGCCAGGAACCAGGCGGCGACCGCCACCAGCAGGATCAGCAGGGGCGTCTGCAGGTCGAGCCCGGTCTGGGTGGTGTGCTCCGACAGCTCGGCGAGGTGGAGGGACGCCGCCACAAAGACGATGCGCGCCCCCTCCCTCGGGGTGGTGACGCGGGTTGAGAGCATCAGGTAGGGGCCGCGCCCGTCCGCGACGACAGCGGGCAGCCGGCGCAGGTGGGCGACGCTGACGGTGTCGCCCCGCAGCGGCTGCCCGGCGGCCGCCAGCGCCGGGGCGCCGTGCAGCGCGGGGCTCTCCAGCGACACAAGACCGGCGGTGTCGACCACCTGGATCAGGTCGCCTGGCGCGCCATGGAGCAGCTCCTCGGCGGGGGCACCGGTCCGCAGCAGCCGGGCGACCCGCAACACGTCGGTCCGCGCCGTCGACTGGATGCTCGCCTCCAGTTTGTGGTGCTGCATCCGCAGGAGGGCGAAGTCGGCCGGCAGCAACGCGATCGTCACGGCGACCGCCGCCAGGACGGCCGCGCGTGCCCGCCGCGACCGCAGGACCGCGGGCAGTCTAGCCACCGTCGGCGGCGAGCCGGTAGCCGACCCCGCGGACCGTCTCGATCGCGTTGCGGCCGAAGGGGACGTCGATCTTGCGCCGCAGGTAGCCGATGTAGACCTCGACGATGTTCGGGTCGCCGTCGAATTCGAGGTCCCAGACCTCGTCGAGGATCTGGCGCTTGGCGAGCACCTCGCCGGGGTGTCGCATGAGCAGCTCCAGCAGGGCGAACTCGCGGGCCGTCAGCGAGATCTCCGTCCCACTCCGGTCGAGGTGGTGCCTGGCCGGGTCGAGGCGCAGGTCGCCGGCGCTGAGCACCGTCGGCCGCTCGCGCGGGCCGCGCCGCAGCAGCGCCCGCAGCCGCGCCACCAGCACCACGAAGGAGAACGGCTTGGTGACATAGTCGTCGGCGCCGGTGTCGAGCGCCTCCGCCTCGTCCAGGTCGCCGTCCTTGGCGGTGAGCATCAGCACCGGCGTCCAGATCTCGGCGTCGCGCAGGGCCGCGCAGACCCGGTAGCCGTTCAGGCCGGGCAGCATGATGTCGAGCACGATCGCGTCGAACGGGTGCTCCTGGGCGCGCCAGAGCCCGTCGTTGCCGTCATGGGCGACCTCGACGACGAAGCCCTCGGCCTCCAGCCCGCGGCGAAGCGTCTCCGCGAGCGGGCGCTCGTCCTCCACCACCAGAACTCGCATCAGGTCCTCATCGGGATGGCGGGCTGGTCAGGTCGTGGCGTTGCAGCTCAGCCCGGGAGGCGATGCCGAGCTTGGGGAAGATGTTGTGGAGGTGGTACGCGACGGTCCGCGGGCTCAGGAACAGCTCCGCGCCGATCTGCCGGTTGGTCAGCCCTCGCGCGGCGCGGTCGGCGATCTGGCGCTCCTGCGGGGTGAGCTGCTGGAGGGTGCTCGGGTCACGCTTGCGGGCGCTCTCCCCGCTGGCCCGCAGCTCGGCGCGGGCACGCTCGGCCCAGGGGGTCGCCGCCAGCCGGTCGAAGATCTCCAGGGCGGCCCGCAGGTGCGGGCGGGCGTCGCTGCGGCGCCGGCCGCGGCGCAGCCACTCGCCGTAGCTCAGCTCGGTCCGGGCGAACTGGAAGGGCCGCAGGCGCTGCTGGCCGCCGCCGTCAGGGGTCAGCGCGGCCTGGAAGCTGCGCTCGGCGACGGCGTCGTCGGCGCTCAGCAGGCCGCGGCAGCGCCGCGCCAGATGGATCGCCCATGGCTGCTGGTTGTGCCTGGTCCACGCCTCGAACTCGGCCAAGACGGGCACGGCCGCCTCGGCCTGGCCGGCGAGCACCGCCGCCTCCACCAGGTCGCCGGTGGCGCGGCGGCCGAGCAGGTAATGGCCGCCGCCGGGGCCCTTGGGGGTCGCCAGCGGCAGGAGGCGTGCCAGGGCCTGGTCGGGCTGTCCCTGGCCCAGCGCGAGCAGGCCGGACGCCCAGGAAGTGAACGTCAGGGCGGCGACGTGCTCGTGCGGGACGGCGAACTCGCACGCCTCGCCGACGAGGCGCCGGCAGTCGTCGGCGCGGCCCCGCGCGGCGGCGAGCCAGGCAAGCATGGACCGCAGGTATGCTGCCAGGGTCGGCTGCTCCGTCTCCTGGGCGAGACGGATCCCTTCGCTCGCGTGGCTGACCGCGCTGTTCCAGCGGCCCAGCACAACCTCGACCGGGGTCAACTGGGTCAGCGCGACCGGAAGCATGCCGATCACCCCCCGAGCCCGCAGGGCCGCGACCAGCTTGGTGAGCCGTTCGCTGATCGCCAGCTCGTCGCCGAGAAGCTCGGGAAGGAACGTCGGCGGCCAGATCCAGGGTCGCGGGTCCTCGGGCACCTGCCCGGGCGTGGACGTCTCGGCCAGGGCCTGGTGCTGCGAGCCGTGCCTGGGGAGGCGGTCGTGGCCGAGTTCGACGATGAGCAGGGCGAGCTGCCCGAACTCGGCATCGTGGGCGCCGGGGAGCTGCTGGAGGCGTTCGCCGATCTCGATCAGCCATGCCGGCTCGTTGCCGAGCCACGCCGAGCGCGCGGCCAGGATGAGCAGGTCTCTGGCCAGGTCGGGGTCGCTCCGCATGATCGGAGCGGCACCCTCGGCCAGGATCACTGACGCGGTGGTCGGCGTCCCGCTGATGTGCTCGATCCAGCCGCGGAGGCCCGCGATCCGGGCACGGCACCTCGGGCGGGTGCTGTAGGGCTCGGCGGCGTCCAGCAGCACCCGGGCCCGTTCGGGCTGGCCGGCGTCCCAGGCGGCCTCGGCGGCCGCGACCAGCCGTCCGGCGTGGCGCGCGGCGTCGGGGGTGAGGGCGGCGGCACGCTCAAGGGCGTCCGCGGCCGCCACGGTGCCGCCCCGCCGGGCGGCGCGGTCGGCGGTGCGCTCCAGCGCCGAGGCGACCTGCTCGTCCGGGCCGGTCGCGGCGGCGGCGAGGTGCCAGGCACGCTGGTCGGCGCGGTGTTCCCCGGCCAGGACCTGCGCGAGGCAGGTGTGGGCGGCCAGGCGGTCGGCGATCGGGGCGCTTTG
>DASWDC010000297.1:0-2319 GCA_036395655.1 Actinomycetota bacterium
CGAGGCGTTCGTCGAGCGGGTGTGGGAGTGGAAGGCCGCCTCCGGCGGGCGCATCCTCGGCCAGATGCAGCGCCTCGGCGACTCGGTCGACTGGTCCCGCGAGCGCTTCACCATGGACGAGGGACTCTCCCGCGCCGTCCGCCACGCCTTCGTCAGCCTCTACGAGCAGGGCCTGCTCTACCGTGGCCAGCGCATCATCAACTGGTGCCCCCGTTGCCTCACCGCCCTCTCCGACATCGAGGTGGAGCATGAGGAGGTCCCCGGCGAGCTGGCCCACCTGCGTTACCCGCTCGCCGACGGCTCCGGCCACATCGAGGTGGCGACCTCCCGCGCCGAGACGATGCTCGGCGACACCGCTGTGGCCGTCCACCCGGAGGACCCGCGCTACCGCGGCCTGATCGGCCGCACCGTGCGCCTCCCGCTGGTCGATCGCGAGATCCCGGTCGTCGCCGACGAGGCCGTCGACCGCGCCTTCGGCACCGGCGCGGTCAAGGTCACCCCGGCGCACGACCCCAACGACCACGAGATCGCGCAGCGCCACGACCTCCCCGCGATCAACGTGCTCACCGAGGAGGCGATCGTCAACCACAACGGCGGCCGCTTCCAGGGCCTGGACCGCTACGCCGCCCGCGAGGCGGTCAAGCGGGCGTTCGCCGACCTCGGCCTGCTCGGCAAGGTGGTCGCCGCGCCCCACGCGGTCGGCCACTGCTACCGCTGCACGACCGAGGTCGAGCCGCGCCTGTCGCTGCAATGGTTCGTGGCCACCAAGCCGCTCGCCGAGGAGGCGATGGCGGCGGTCCGCGGCGGCCGCACCCGCTTTGAGCCGGCCCGCTACGAGAAGACCTTCTTCGGCTGGATGGAGAGCATCCGCGACTGGTGCGTCTCCCGGCAGCTGTGGTGGGGCCACCGCATCCCCGCCTGGTATTGCCCCGACGGGCATCTCACCGTCGCCCGCGACGACCCCGACACCTGCGCCGAATGCGGCCAGGGCGGCCTGACCCAGGACGAGGACGTGCTCGACACCTGGTTCTCCAGCGGGCTGTGGCCGCTCTCGACCCTTGGCTGGCCCGATCAGACCGAGGACCTGGCCGCGTTCTACCCGACCTCGGTGCTGGTCACCGGCTACGACATCATCTTCTTCTGGGTCGCGCGGATGCTGATGCTCTGCTGCCACTTCAAGCCCCAGACCCCCTTCGACGTGGTCGCCATCCACGGGATGGTCCGCGACGCGCATGGCAAGAAGATGTCGAAGTCCTTCGGCAACGTCATCGACCCGATCGAGCTGATGGACCGCTACGGCACCGACGCGCTCCGCTTCGCGCTGATCCGCGGCGCCAACCCCGGCAGCGACGTTCCGCTGGCCGAGGAATGGGTCGAGGGCGCCCGCAACTTCGCCAACAAGCTCTGGAACCTCGGCCGCTTCACGCTGTCCTCGCTGACCACGACCAGGGGCGAGGGCGTGGCGGGGGACACTCCTGCCAGCCCCGCGGTCGCCCCCGGCGGGGAGGCGCTTGCCGACCGCTGGCTCGCCTCGCGCCTGGAGCGCACCCGCGCGGCGGTGAGCGCCGCCTACGACCACTACGACCCGGCGGAGGCCGCCAGGCTGCTGCACGCCTTCGCCTGGAGCGAGCTGGCCGACTGGGCCGTCGAGCTGGCCAAGCCGCGCCTGGCCGCCGGTGGGGAGGACGCCCGCCGGGCCGGCGCCACCTTGGTGGGCGCGTTCGACGTGACCCTCAAGCTGCTCCACCCGATCATGCCGTTCGTCACCGAGGAGTTGGCCCGCGCCCTCTCCGGCGTGGAGACGATCACCCTCGGCCCCTGGCCACAGGAGCGGCCCGGCGACCTCGACGCCGACGCCGAGGCGGCCATGGCCGACCTGCAGGAGGTCATCGCCGCGCTGCGCCGCTTCCGCGCCGAGCATCACGTCCCCACGGCCAGCAAGCCGCGCTGCGTGCTCGTCCCCGCCGACGCCCGCCAGGCCGCCCTGTTCGAGGCCGAGGCCGAGCGCGTCCGGCGCCTCACCCGGCTCGCCGAGCTCACCGTCGCCCCTCCCGGCACGGCCCCGAGTGGGGAGCCGGCCACCAAGCTGCTGGCCGCCGGCGTGGAGCTGTACCTCCCGCTCGCCGGCCTCCTCGACCTGGACGAGGAACGCCGCCGCCTGGAGCGCGAGCAGGCCACCCTGGAAGCCGAGCGCGACCGCGCCACCGCCAAGCTCGCCAACCCCGACTTCGTCGCCAAGGCACCCCCGCCGGTGGTCGACAAGGCCCGCGCCCGCCTCGCGGAGGTCGAAGCCGACCTGGTCAAGGTCACCGAGCAGCT
>DASWDC010000298.1:0-5804 GCA_036395655.1 Actinomycetota bacterium
CGCCGAGGCGACCCTCGGCGACGGCGCCGGCCCGCTGGTCTGCGTCGAGGGTTGGATGAACGGCGCCGCCGCTAAGCTCCTCGACGCCCTCGCCGGGGCCGGTGCCCAGCTCGCCTACCACGGCGACTTCGACTGGCCGGGCATCCGGATCGCCGCGAACGTCTTGCGCCGCTTCCCCGCCGTCCCGTGGCGCTTCCACGCCGCCGACTACCTCGCGGCGGCCGCGGCCCGCCCCGCCGGGCTCCCGCGGCTCGAAGGCCGCCCGGCGGCGACCCCTTGGGACCCGGCGCTCGCCGAGGCGATGGCCACGACCGGTCTCGTCGTCGAGGAAGAGGCCGTCCTCGCCGACCTGCTCGCCGACCTCGCCCTCGCAGCGGGCGGCGCGCGAGGCGGTCAGGGGCGGTAGCCCACCGCCTGAGCCTGGGGTGGGGCTGGGGTGGTGCGGAGCTGGAGGGCGACCGCGACGGGCCCGGTGGCCGTGGTGATCAGGGCGGTGATGGTCCAGCGGCCGTCGAGGGAGAGGGCGCCGCTCCTGGCGTGCCAGACGCCGGTGGCGCCGGGAGCGAGGTCGAGGGTGGAGGCGCCACGATCGGGGCGGGCAGGCAGGGCCAGGCGGAGCTGGACGGCGCGGACGGGGAGCAGCGTGCCGGTGGCCTCGTTGATGACCTTGGCGGCGAAGACGTTGGCGCCGGGATGGCCGGGGGTGACCTGGAGGGCGACCCGGACCGAGGCGGTGGCGTCGCGGCCGGTCGCCCCGATCGAGGGCGTGGCCGGGGCGTGGCTGGCGGTGGTCATCGCCATCGGGGTGGAGGCCGCCGAGCCCGGGGGGAGCTGGCTGAGGGAGGCGGTGGCGAGCAGCACCAGCCCGGCGACACCCAGCTCGCCACGGAGGCCGCGGCGGAGCAGCGCGAGGCCGCCGGGGTCGTGCGGGAGGGTGGGGACCACGCGGAAGTGGTGATAGGTGCCGAAGGCAACCAGGACGCCGAACAGCAGGACCTTGAGGTCGAGCATGCGCCCGAAGCTGGACCCGAAGAGCGCGTGCCAGCTGCCCAGCTCAGAGAGGGCGCGCTCCAGGCCGGTGACGGCGACCGCCGCCAGCGCCAGCGTGGCCACACGGGAGAAGCGCACGGCGGCGACGATCTGGACGGCGCGGTCCTGGCGGTAGAGGGCGGCGAGCAGCCAGGCCAGCCCGCCGATCCAGACCCCGACCGCGACCAGGTGGGCCCACTGGGCCAGCAGGTTGAGGGGGCGCAGCGACGACGGCGCCGCCGCGTGCCCGCCCACCGCCAGCACCAGCATGGCCAGGGCGGCGCTCCCGCCGAGAAGCCAGAGGCGCCGGGGGCTGCCCGGGTCGGCGGCCAGCAGCACGGTGGCGATCGCCGCGGGAGCGAACGCCAGCGCCACCCGGGCGGTGTCGCGCCCCGCGCCCGCGTGCATCAGCGCCTGCAGCGAGACCGCGCTCCCAACGGCCGCGTGCTCGGCGACGATCATGGCGACCAGGCCGAGGATGCCGAGCAGCAGCGGCGCCAGCAGCAGCCCGCCTTCGACCGGGAGGCGGCGACGCCGCGCGTCGCCGAGCACGAACAGGCCCGTGCTGGCCGCACCGACCAGCAGCGCGAGCGCCCAGTAGAGCGCCCAGCGGCCGGCCACGCCGAGCAGCGGCTGCGACGAGGACCAGCCCGACGAGCCCGACGCGGACGACGGCGCCGGCGCGGCCGTGGCCGCGGGTGCCCGCCGGGCCGCCGGCGCGCCGGACGCCGTCCCCCCGCCCGCGCTCAGGGTGTAGGTGAACGCGCCGCTGGCGACGTGGCCGTCGTCCTTGGAGACCGAGCGCCAGCGCACCGTGTAGGCGCCGGGCGCCTTGGCCAGCTGGGCGGCGACGATCACGGCGCGGAGTTGCAGCGGGGCGCCCATCACCGCCATGGTCTGCCCGGAGAGCTGCCGGCCGTGCGCGTCGAAGACATGGATCGTGGAGAGGGTCGGGTCGGCCTCCTCGGTGAAGGTGATCACGACCTGCTGGGGCGCCCGCGTGAGCGCCGCCCCGCCCGCCGGGGTGGAGCCGCGGAGCTCCGCGTGGGCGTCCGCCACCGCCACCGCGCCGGTCACGAGCGGGAGCAGCCACGCCGCGGCGGTCACGAGCAGCGCGAGGATGGTCCTCCTGAGCATCGGCCTCACCTCTGGGTCTCATCTCCGGGGGCTGAAATGAGAGAGGTCATTATCATCTGTAATGCCTATCGATGTCGAGTCGAACGAACAAATTCCTGATAGTTGGCGCCCCCTCGACGCATCCGAGCGTTTTGCTCCCGAGACCGCCCGCGCTCCATGGTCATGTCCGAAACCCGCCAGCAGACTGTCGGGGGCAGGCGCCACAATCGACCCATGGAACACGATTTCGATACCCTTTACCGGGCGGCACAGAGCCGCGACCCGCGCTTTGACGGACGCTTCTACACCGCGGTCACCTCGACGGGGATCTATTGCCGGCCGGTCTGCCCGGCGCAGACGCCGCGGCCCGAGAACGTGCGCTTCTACCAGTGCGCGGCGGCGGCCGAGGCGGCCGGGTTCCGCGCCTGCCGCCGCTGCCGGCCGGACACCGCACCCGGCTCCGCCGAATGGAACGTGCGCGGCGACCTGGCCGCGCGGGCGCTGCGGCTGATCGCCGCCGGGGTGGTCGACGGCGAGGGGGTCGACGGGCTCGCCAGCCGCCTCGCCACCAGCCCGCGCCACCTGCACCGCCAGCTCGTCGCCGAGGTCGGCGCGGGGCCGCTCGCCTTGGCCCGCACCCGGCGGGCGCAGACCGCGCGGCTGCTGATCGACCAGACCGACCTGCCCGTCACCGACGTGGCCTTCAGCGCCGGGTTCGCGAGCATCCGCCAGTTCAACGACACCATCCGCGCCGCCTTCGGGACCACCCCGACGGAGCTGCGCCGCCGCCGTCGGCCGCTGCTCGACTCGACCGGCGGGATGGTGCTGCGGCTGCGCCACCGGACCCCGTTCGACGCCGACGGGCTGCTCGGCTATCTCGGGCAGCGGGCCCTGCCGGGCGTGGAGGAGGCAGCGGGCGGGACCTTCCGGCGGGTGCTGGTGCTGCCCCGCTCGACCGCCGTGGCCGAGCTGGACCTGGTTGACAACGGCGCCGAGGTGCGGCTGCGGCTCCGCCTCGACGACCTGCGCGACCTGAGCGTGGCGGTGCAGCGCTGCCGCTGGCTGCTAGACCTGGACGCCGACCCGGCCGCGATCGGCGAGGTGCTCGGCGGCGACCCGCTGCTGGCGCCGCTGGTCGCCGCGCGGCCAGGGCTGCGCGTGCCCGGCGCCGTGGCCGGGCTCGAGCTGGCGGTCCGCGCCATCCTCGGCCAGCAGATCTCGGTGGCGGGGGCGCGGACCCTGGCCGGGCGGCTGGTCAACGCCCTCGGCGAGCCGCTGCCGCAGGCCGACGGCTCCCTCACCCACCGCTTCCCCACCGCCGAGGCGCTGGCCACCCTCGACCCGGCCACGCCCCAGCCAGGCCTCGGGCTGACCAGGGGGAGGCTGGTGGCCCTGCGAGGCCTCGGCCAGGCGGTCGCCGCCGGCGAGCTGGACCTCGACCGGGGCGCGGACCGGGAGCAGACCGAAAAGACCCTGCTCGCGCTCCCCGGCATCGGCCCGTGGACCGCCGCCTACATCGCCATGCGCGCCCTCGGCGACCCCGACGCGCTGCCCGCGGCCGACCTCGGCCTGCGCCGCGCGCTGGAACGCCACGGCCTCCCCGGCGACCCGGCCAGCATCCGCGCCCGCGCCGAACGCTGGCGCCCCTGGCGCGCCTACGCCGTCCTGCACCTGTGGGCCGGAACCGCCGGAACCGCCGGACCGCCGCGGCCTCCACAAGAACCAGCACAAGAACCCGCACCCGAGACGGAGAAGGAGCCTGTCGCATGAACCTCACCACCGCCACCACCGAAACCCCGATCGGCCCGTTCACGGTGATCACCGGCGACGGCGACGACGGCGAGGGTCCCGTCGTGCTCGCCGCCGGCTTCACCGACCAGCCCGAGGAGCTGCGCGTCCGCCTCCACAAGGACTGGCGCAAGCTGCCGCTGGCGCGCGCCGACCGCCTCGGCGAGGTCTCGGACGCGCTCGACGCCTACTTCGCCGGCGACCTGAAGGCCCTGGACGGCCTGCCGGTGAAGCAGGTCAACAACGACCGGATGCTGCGCGCCTGGGCGGGTCTCCGCACGATCCCGGCCGGCGAGACGATCAGCTACCGCGACTTCGGCGTCACTGTCTTCGGCGACCCGAGCTACGCCCGCGTGGCCGGCGGAGCCTGCGCCAGGAACCTGGTCGCCCTGATCGTCCCCTGCCACCGGGTGATCCGCACCGACGGCAACCTCGGCGGCTACTACTACGGCCTGGACCGCAAGCGCTGGCTCCTCCAGCACGAACGTACCCAGGACCAGGCATAACTCGCTCCAGCGACCCGCGCCGCCAGGGACGTCCCTGGCGGCGCGTTTCGTTGCCACGTCTTTACACTACCTTCGGGGGGGAATGGGCGAAGCCGCGACTCTCGGAGGATCAGGCGCCATGGCTGACACCTACGTGCAGGTCACGACCACCACCGATTCGCGCGACGACGCCAAGTGGCTGGCACGGGACGTGGTGGAGCGCCGCCTCGCCGCCTGCGCCCAGGTCCTCGGCCCGATCGACAGCGTCTACTGGTGGGAGGGCGCGGTCGAGCAGGCCGCCGAGTGGCTCTGCCTGATGAAGACGACCACCGGCCGCCTCGACGCCCTGATCGCCCACCTGCGATCCGGGCACAGCTACGACAACCCCGAGATCACCGCCACCCCGATCAGCGCCGGCAGCGCCGACTACCTCACCTGGATCAGCCAGGAGACGGGGACCGCCGCAGGCTCCTGACGGCAGGGTCCGATAAGCTGCGGGCGAACTTGGCGAACTTGGATCCGCCCAATCCTGTCCGGCTCACCCCGAGGGGACCCGTATCATGACCGACCACTCGGCCCTGCACCTGCAACAGTCCGACCCGGAGATCGCCCAGCTCGTCGCCGCCGAGGAGCGGCGGCAGGCGGAGAAGATCCGGCTGATCCCGTCGGAGAACTACGTCTCCCGCGCGGTGCTGGAGGCGACCGGCACGGTGCTCACCAACAAGTACTCCGAAGGCTACCCGGGCAAGCGCTACTACGAGGGCCAGCAGATCGTCGACCAGGTCGAGACGCTGGCGATCGAGCGCGCCAAGGCGCTGTTCGGCGTCGACCACGCCAACGTGCAGCCCTACTCGGGCTCCCCCGCCAACTTCGCCGTCTACTTCGCCTTCCTGGAGCCGGGCGACACGGTGATGGGGATGGCGCTGCCGATGGGCGGCCACCTGACCCACGGCTGGAACGTGTCGGTCACCGGCAAGTGGTTCCGCTCGGTGCAGTACGGCGTGCGCAAGGACACCGGCCGGGTGGACCTGGACGAGGTCCGCGAGCTCGCCCTCAAGGAGCGGCCGAAGCTGCTGTTCTGCGGCGGCACGGCGATCCCGCGCACGATCGACTTCGCCGGCTTCGCCGCCATCGCCAAGGAGGCCGGCGCGCTGCTGGTCGCCGACATCGCCCACATCGCCGGGCTGATCGCCGGCGGCGCCCACCCCACCCCGGCCGGGCACGCCCCGGTGATCTCCACCACCACCCACAAGACGCTGCGCGGCCCGCGCGGCGCGATGCTGATGAGCGACGCCGAGCACGCCAAGGCGCTCGACCGCTCGGTCTTCCCCGGCCTGCAGGGCGGCCCGCACAACCACACCACCGCCGCCATCGCGGTCGCCCTGC
>DASWDC010000299.1:0-2520 GCA_036395655.1 Actinomycetota bacterium
TGGGGCGGGCCGGTATTCGGCCAGATCGCCACCCACGTGATCCCGCCGACGATGCTGTCCGGCCAGCTCGGCCAGTCCTATGACCCCTATGCGACCAGCGGTTTCCACGGCGACCTCGCCAAGGCCCAGGCGGAGATGCGCCAGTCGCGCTATGACGCCAACAAGGACGGTGTCTGCGATTCGCCGGTGTGCCGCAACCTGGTGATGGTGAGCCGCAATGTGGCGCCGTTCATCGGCATGGAGCCGATCATCACCCAGGACCTCGCCAAGATCGGCATCCAGGTGACTGCCCGCGAGTACTCCACCAGTGCCGCCTACCGCACGATCCAGTCGGTCAAGGATGACATCCCGCTGGCGCTGCACCCCCAGTGGATCAAGGACTACGCCGACCCCTTCACCTTCGCGAATCCGCTGTTCGGCTCTGGGTCGATCATCCCCGAGGGCAACGTGAACTACTCGATGGTCGGCCTCACCTCGGGCATGGCCGCCAAGCTCGGGATCGCCTTCCCCAGCGGCGCCACCATCCCCAATGTCGACAGCGACATCAACGCGTGTGAGCAGATCCCCGCCAGCGAGCCGACCCGGACCAGCTGCTGGGTCAACTTTGACAAGAAATTGATGGAGCAGGTGGTGCCCTGGGTGCCGTACCTGTGGGGCGACAACATCACGATCACGGCACCGAGCGTCACCAACTACGTGTACGACCAGTCGTCGAGCTATATCTCGCTGACGCAGCTCGCTGTCAACAACAAGGTGAGTGCGTCCTCGCTCGGCTGACCGTCGCGGCGGTGCGCCGCCCGTGCCCGCGCCCGCGCCGCTGGCACGGTCAGCTGAGGGCGTGCTCCATCAGGCCGAGCGGGGGTGAGCCGAGCGCCAGCAGGGCGGCGTTGAAGCGCTGCACGGAGTAGCCGCTGCCCCAGGTGGCCTTGGCCTGTTCGCGAAGGCGGAGGATCTCGAGTTTGCCCCAGGTGTAGCGGCCGTAGGTGGGGTCGAAGGTGGCGCGGGTCGCCTCGGCACGGGCGGCCGGGCCGTAGACGAACGCGTCGGCTTCGAAGCGGGCGATGGCTTCGTCCAGCGGCATGGTGCCGCTGTGGAGGCCGATCGAGACGGCCAGGCGGGTGACGCGCTGCAGCGCCTCCAAGGCGACGCCGGCGGCGAAGCGGGGGTCGGTGGCGCGCAGGCCCTCCTCCAGGCACAGCTCCTCGGCGTAGTGGGCCCAGCCTTCGACGAAGGCGTCGGAGTGGAGGGTGCGGCGCACGTCGCTGCTGACCTTGCGGATGCAGCGGCCGTGGGCGAAATGTCCAGGAGCGACTTCGTGGGCGGTGATCGCGGGCAAGCTCGTGCGGCTGAACACCGCCAGCCACTGCCCCTGCTCCTCGGCCGGCCAGGACGGGTCCGGCGGGGAGATGTAATAGCGGGAGGGCGCGTCGGCCTCATAGGGCGCGGCCCACGACATCATCGCCAGCGCCCAGCGCCGCGACGGCGGCGCTGGCGCGACCAGGCACGCGCCGTCGAGACCCGGAACCAGCCCTCGCTCAATCGTGAAGGCGATGACCTCGTCGGTGGCGGCCTGGGCCTCGTCGAGCACGCCGCCGGCGTCGGGGTGGTCGCGGAGCAGCTCGGCGACGATCTCGGCGGGCTTGGTGCCGGCCTGGAGGCGGCCGCAGGCGTCGGTGAGGAGGGCGCGGAGCCGGTCGCGTTCGGCGTCGGCACGCTCTTCCAGGCGGCCGAGGTCGACCGCCGTCGCCTCCCTGGCCGACAGGAGCCGCTCCAGGACGCCCCGGCCGAGCGCGGGGTCGGGGTCGCCGTGCTCGGCGGCGGCTTCCAGGTGCACGACGAAGCGCTGGTGGGCGGCGAGGGCGGCGTCCAGGGTCGCCCGGTCGCCGTCGAGGCCGGCGGCGAGCCCGCGGGCGGCGGGCAGCAGCGCCACGGCGACTGGGGCGGGGATCCGGTCGAGCGAGGCGATGGCGGCGTCGATCGCGTCGGGCCAGGTTGCCAGGTGGCGGTGGCGGGCCTCGGCGCGCTGCCCAGCGGGGGCGTAGTCGCGGTCGTAGCTGGACAGGTCCAGCTCGGCGATGTGCCACAGCGGGTTGCGGCGGTGGGACTGCAGCTCCCCCAGCTCATACCGGAGGGCCGCCTCGACGGTGCGCACTCGCGTCTCGTCGTGGGGGTCCGGCTCGGTGAGCAGGTCGCCGTCGTTGCCGGGGAGGCCGAGACGGGCAACGCGGGCGCGCACGCCGTCGGGTGAAAGGTCGGGGACGTAGCCGTCGTAGTCGTCGTGGAGACCGACGTATTCCCTGGTGACGGCCACGTCGAGGTCGCAGATGGCCTTGAGTCGCGGGTTCATCGCGTCGGAGGGTAGCAGACGAGGCCGCTCGCCAATCGCCTAGCCAAGGCGGGCGGCGATCCGGCCGGCGGCGCGGTGGGCGAGGCCCATGATGGACAGCATCGGGTTCACCCCGGAGGCGGTCGGGAAGACCGACGAGTCGGCCACGTAGAGGCGCTTGACCTCGTGGGTCT
>DASWDC010000300.1:0-2622 GCA_036395655.1 Actinomycetota bacterium
CGAAGCTGACCGGCGGCGGGCCGGCGCGCCGCGCCGCGTCCTGGCCCCGGGGGCCGAAGGTGGAGCGCCCCGCCCCGAACGCCACGCCGCGTTCGGCGCCGCGCCCGCCGCCCGAACCCGTCCCAGAGCCGCCCCACGACCCCGAGCGGCTCGACGGCGCCGACGGGCCGGCGACGGTGACCAGCTCGTCGGGGATCTCCTTGAGGAAGCGGGACGGCAGGTTGTAGTTGGTCGAGCCGAACAGGGAGCGGCTCCAGGCGCTGGTCAGGTACAGCCGCTCGCGCGCCCGGGTGATGCCCACGTAGGCCAGCCGGCGTTCCTCCTCAAGCTCGCGCGGCTCGCCGATCGAGCGGATGTGGGGAAAGACGTTTTCCTCCATGCCGACCATGAACACCACCGGGTACTCGAGCCCCTTGGCGGTGTGCAGCGTCATCAGCGTCACCGCGGCGCTGCCGCTCTCGACCTGGTCGGCGTCGGAGACCAGCGCGATCGACTCGAGGAACCCGCCGAGGCCGCCCTCTGGCTCGCGCAGCTCGTACTCCTCGGCGACCGACTGGAGTTCCTTGACGTTCTCGACCCGGCCCTGGCCCTCGATGGAGGTGTCGGCCTCCAGTTCGCGCAGCAGGCCTGACAGCTTCCAGGCGTCCTCGACCAGCACGCTCGGCGCCCAGCCGTCGGCCATGTGGGCACGCAGCTCGTCGAGGACGGCGACGAAGTCGAGGGTGGACCTCGTCTGGCGGTTGCCGAGGCCGGGCACCTCGCCGGCGCGGCGCAGCGCCTCGCCGAAGGGGATGCCCTCCTGCTCGGCGAAGCGGTCGATGGCCCGCTCGGAGGTCTCGCCGATGCCGCGCTTGGGCACGTTCAGCACCCGCCGCAGGCTCACCGTGTCGAGCGGGTTGACCACCGCCTTCAGGTAGGCCAGCAGGTCTTTGACCTCGCGCCGGTCGTAGAACTTGACGCCGCCGACCACCTTGTAGGGCATGCCGGCCTTGACGAAGACCTCTTCGAGCACCCGGGACTGCGCGTTGGTGCGGTAGAAGATCACCACCTGGCCGTAGCCCACACCCCGGTCGTGGAGGCGCTCGGCCTCTTCGGCGACGTAGGCGGCCTCGTCGTGCTCGGTCTCGGCGGCGTAGCGGACGATCGGGTGGCCGCCGCCGAGGGCGGTCCAGAGGCTCTTGGGCTTGCGCTCCAGGTTGTTGGAGATGACGGCGTTGGCGGCGTCCAGGATCGTCTGGGTGGAGCGGTAGTTCTGCTCCAGCAGGATCACGTTCGCCTCCGGGTAGTCCGCCTCGAAGTCGAGGATGTTGCGGATTGTCGCGCCCCGGAACGCGTAGATGCTCTGGTCGCTGTCACCCACCACCGAGAGGTTGCGGTGCTCGGCAGACAGCAGCTTCAGCAGCACGTACTGGGCGACGTTGGTGTCCTGGAACTCGTCGACCAGCAGGTAGCGGAAGCGCCGCTGGTACTCCCCCAGCACCTCGGGATGCTCGCGGAACAGGCGCACCACCTGCATGATCAGGTCGTCGAAGTCGACCGCGTTCGCCTCCGTCAGGCGCCGCTGGTAGCGGTCGTAGGCCTCGGCGACCTTCTTCTCGAACCAGGTGCCGGCGCGGTCGGCGAACGCGCCGGGGTCGAGCAGGTCGTCCTTGGCCGAGGAGACCGCGTGGCGCATCGCCCGCGGCGCCAGCCGTTTCGGGTCGAAGTTCAGCTCGCGGCAGACCACCGCCATCAGCCGCTCGGCGTCGGACTCGTCGTAGATGGTGAAGTTCGACGTGTAGCCGAGCGCCGACCCGCTGCGCCGCAGGATCCGCACGCAGGCCGAATGGAACGTCGAGACCCACATCGCCTTCACCACCGGCCCGACCAGGCCGCCGAGACGCTCCCGCATCTCCTTGGCCGCCTTGTTGGTGAAGGTGATCGCCAGGATCGACGAGGGATGCACCCCCCGGTCCTTGACCAGATGCGCGATCCGGTGGGTGAGCACCCGCGTCTTGCCCGACCCCGCACCCGCCACGATCAGGGTCGGCCCGTCGGTCGACAGCACCGCCCGCCGCTGCGCGTCGTTCAGCCCATCGAGCAGGTCAGGGGATGCCTCTGGTGCTGGGGCGTGCGCTGCGGCCGCAGCTGCGGCTGGAGCTGGGGTGTCGGCGTTCGTTGTCGTGTCCACGTGGCGAAGTATACGGGCCACCGCTGACCACCCGGAGCGGTTGTCCACACCCACAACCGGCGACTCGGATAGGCTCAGACGCAGAACCAGACAGACACGGAAGCAAGCCCTGCCACAAGGAGGCACGCGTGATCATCGCCACCACCAACGACCTGCCCGGCTACCAGGTCACCGAGGTCCTCGGGGAGGTCTTCGGGCTGACGGTCCGCTCCCGCAACATCGGCTCCCAGCTCGGCGCCGCCTTCAAGTCCATCGCCGGCGGCGAACTGAAGGGCATGACCAAGAACCTGATCAACAGCCGCCACGAGGCGATCGCCCGCATGGTCGCCGAAGCCGAGGCCAAGGGCGCCAACGCCGTCCTCGCGATGCGCTTCGACACCTCCGAGATGGGCGACGTCTGGACCGAGATCGCCGCCTACGGCACCGCCGTCAAAGTCCAGCCCGCCTGAGCC
>DASWDC010000301.1:0-4275 GCA_036395655.1 Actinomycetota bacterium
CGAGATCGTCGGCGATGATCAATAGAATGTTTGGTTTGTCGGGGCCTGAGCTGGTGCCGCCGCTGCCGCCGCTGCCGGCACCAGCGCCGCGCCGGCCGCCGAGCAAAGGCAGCCGACCCGCACCCGCAGTCGTGGCCGCCGCCTCACCCCCGGCCACAGCAAGGGGCGGGAGAGCCAGGCCAACGGCGCGACCGCCGCCGCCACGCCCTCCCCCCAGGCACCCGCACCGTCCGAGCGCTCCACCCGGCTGGAGGCCGGCACCCGCACCCGCGGGGTGCGGACGGCCGACCGGGGCCGGCGCCGCCGCGGCCGCGGCCTGACCGAGGAGCAGAAGCAGGTCCTGCGGCAGGGCCCGGAGAAGCGCATGCTGGTCACCGAGGGGGCCGACCGCACCCAGATCGGCGTGATCGAAGGCTCCAGCCTGGTCGAGCACTACGTGACCCGCAAGTCCGGCCGCTCCATGGTCGGCAACATCTACCTCGGCCGCATCCAGAACGTCCTGCCCGGCATGGAGGCTGCCTTCATCGACATCGGGCGCGGCCGCAACGCCGTGCTCTACGCCGGCGAGGTCAACTACAACGAAGAGGACCTCGAGGGCGAGGCGCCCCGGATCGAGCGGGTCCTCAAGCCTGGCCAGCCCGTGCTGGTCCAGGTCACCAAGGACCCGATCGGCGCCAAGGGCGCGCGCCTCACCGCCCAGGTCTCGCTCGCCGGCCGCTACCTGGTCCTGCAGCCCGGCGACACCACCTTCGGCATCTCCCGGCGGCTGCCGGAGGAGGAGCGCATCCGCCTGCGCGAGATCCTCAAGGAGGTGCGCCCCAAGGGTCTCGGCCTGATCGTGCGCACCGCCGCCGAGGGTGCCAGCGCCGACGACCTGCGCGCCGACCTCGCCCGGCTGCAGGCCCGCTGGGAGTCCATCGAGCGCAAGTCCAAGAAGTCCTCGGCCCCGGCGGTGATC
This sequence comes from Actinomycetota bacterium, assembly GCA_036395655.1. Lineage (GTDB taxonomy): Bacteria > Actinomycetota > CALGFH01 > CALGFH01 > CALGFH01 > DASWDC01. The sequence continues at coordinate 959 of DASWDC010000301.1, forward strand.
TACTCCGAGCCGGAGCTGGTGGTTCGGGTGATCCGCGACATTTTCTCGCCCGACTTCGCCGAGCTGGTGGTCGACTCGCCCGAGCTGCACGCCCGCGTCAAGGACTACCTCGACGAGGTCGCGCCCGACCTGCTGCCGAAGCTGCGCCACCACGACGGCAAGCTGCCGCTGTTCGAGCACTACCGGGTGGCCGAGCAGATCCACAAGGCGCTGGAGCGCAAGGTCTGGCTCCCGTCCGGCGGCTCGCTGGTCATCGACCAGACCGAGGCGATGACCGTGGTCGACGTCAACACCGGCAAGTTCGTCGGCAAGACCAACCTGGAAGAGACCGTGGTCGCCACCAACCTCGAGGCGGCCGAGGAGACCGTGCGCCAACTCCGCCTGCGCGACATCGGCGGCATCATCATCATCGACTTCATCGACATGCTCTTCGAGAAGAACCAGCACGCCGTGGTCGAGCGCCTGCGCGACGCCCTCGCCCGCGACAAGACCAAGAGCCAGGTGATGGAGGTCTCCTCCCTCGGCCTGGTGCAGATGACCCGCAAGCGGGTCTCCGGCGGCCTGCTGGAGAACTTCTCCGAGCCCTGCCCGGCCTGCGAGGGCCGCGGCCTGGTCATCACCCACGAGGTCTGATGTCGCCGGCGCCATTGAGCTAAGATGGCGCCCGAATTTCCTGACAGCAGTCGAAAGGACGATCGCATCGTGTACGCCGTCATCCGAACCGGCGGAAAGCAGTACAAAGTCGCGGTCGGCGACCTCATCGACGTCGAGCGGCTTGCCGGCGACGACGGCGCCAGCATCTCCTTCGCGCCCATCCTGGTCGTCGACGACGAGGGCAAGGTGACCTCCGCCGCCGCCGACCTCGCCAAGGCAGCCGTGACCGCCAGCGTGGTCGACCAGCACCGCGGCAAGAAGATCCGCATCTTCACCTACAAGAACAAGACCGGCCAGCAGCGCCACATGGGCCACCGCCAGTCCCTCACCCGCCTCAAGGTCGAGGGTATCCAGCTCGGCGCCGGCCGCCGGTCCTCCACCAGAGCATCGAAGAAGACGGAGAGCGAGAGCTGACATGGCCCACAAGAAGGGGGCGTCCTCCAGCCGCAACGGCCGCGACTCCGCCGCCAAGCGCCTCGGCGTGAAGCGCTACGGCGGCCAGCTGGTCACCGCCGGGACCATCCTGGTCCGCCAGCGCGGCACCCGCATCCACCCCGGCACCGGCGTCGGCCGCGGCGGCGACGACACCCTGTTCGCCAAGATCGACGGCCACGTCGTCTACCACCAGATCCGCGGCCGCAAGCACGCCAGCATCGACCCCCGCGCCTGAGGCACCCGCCTCGGCGGCTCACTGGCCCTCGGTTCGAGGGCCAGTCGCGTCTCTCTCACACCACGTGGAACCACCAGGTATGCGAGGATTTGGGCGTCGACGTCCCCCAGATGGCTGACAGGTCGCGTGAGATGATGCCCTGAGATGAACCTGGAGCAGGCACTGTTTCCCATGACGCTCGAACGGGGAGCGGCACGGCGGCGCCTCGCGGAGTTGCAGGGCCACGTCATCTGCGCCGGGCCGGAGGCGTGGGAGCGGGTCAAGGACGTGGCGAACCCGCCCCTGCAGGTCATCACCGCGGGCAGTATCGAGCTGGCGGACCTCACCCGGCTGGCGGCCTATGTCCCGGAGGACGCCAAGGTGGTGGTCGGGCTCGGAGGCGGGACCAGCCTCGACACCGCCAAGTGGGTGGCGGCGGCCCGGGCGCTCGACCTGGTCCAGATCCCCACGGTGATCTCGGTTGACGCCGCCTTCTCGCCGAGCTGGGGCTACCGCGACCGCGAGCGGTTGCAGTACGCGGGGCACGTCGTGCCCGGCGAGGTGATCGTCGACCCGGAGCTGATCGGGCAGTCGTCACCGCCACTGAACCGGGCCGGCGTCGGCGACCTGCTCTCCTGCCACACCGCGCTGGTCGACTGGCGGCTGGCCGCCGACGCCGGTCAGGGCGTGCCCTGGGACGAGGAGCTGGCCACCATCGCCGGGATCGTGCTGGATGAGCTGGAGGCCGCCGCGCCCGAGATCAAGGCCATGTCCGACCAGGGGATCGGCTTCATCGCCGGTGCGCACCGGCTGGTCGGGGCCGCGCGTCAGGCCGCCCGGCATGCCCGCTTCGAGGAGGGCAGTGAACACTTCCTCGCCTACGTCGTCGAGTGGCTCAGCGGCCGCCGGCCCGCCCACGGCGAGCTGATCGCCTTCTGTGTGCTGGTGATGAGTTACGTCCAGGGCGAGGACACCGACCGCGCCGTACGGATCGTCCGCGAGACCGGCGTCGACGCCCGTCCAGGGCATCTCGGCGTCGACGGCCCGCTGCTCGCCCGCTGCTTCGCCGAGCTGCCCGACTATGCCGTCCGCGAGCACCTGGACGCCAGCGTCATCGAGCTGGTCGAGCTGGCCCCCGGCCTGGCCTCCTCCGCCTTCGCCCATGCCTGCGAGGCGACCGGCGACTGACCCTGGGCTGGCGGGAAGCCTGCTAGGCTCGGCGCATGTTTGTGGACGAAACGACGATCGAGGTGACCGCCGGGCGGGGCGGCGACGGGGTGACCTCGTTCCACCGGGAGAAGTACCGGCCGCGGGGCGGGCCGGACGGCGGCAACGGCGGCCGCGGCGGCGACGTCGTGCTGGTCGCCGAGCCGGGCATCGCCACGCTGGTCGAATACCACTTCCACCCGCATCAGCGGGCCCAGAAAGGCCGCCACGGCCAGGGCAGCAACCGCCAGGGGGGGGCGGGCGACGACCTGCTCCTTCCGGTGCCGGTCGGTACCCTGGTGCGCGACGAGCAGGGCACCCTCCTCGTGGATCTTGCCTGGCCAGGGGCCCGGTTCGTGGCCGCAAAGGGGGGCCGTGGGGGGCGGGGCAACACCGTGCTGACGGTCGGGCGGCGGGTGGCGCACTTCCACGAGAAGGGGGAGCCGGGCAGGCGGCGGCGCCTCACCCTGGAGCTGCGGCTGCTCGCCGACGCCGGGCTGGTCGGGTTCCCCAACGCTGGCAAGTCGAGCATCGTGGGCTTCGCGTCGGCGGCCAAGCCCAGGGTGGCCGACTACCCCTTCACCACCCTGGAGCCGGTCCTCGGCGTGGTCCGTGCCGGGGCGTATGACTACGTGCTCGCCGACGTGCCCGGCCTGATCCCCGGCGCCGCCGCCGGCAAGGGCCTCGGCCATCGCTTCCTGCGTCATGTGACCCGTTCGGCGGTATTGGTCCACGTCCTGGACCTGGCCCCGCTGGAGCCCGGCCGCGACCCCGAGGCAGACCTGGCCGCGCTGGAGGCGGAGCTGGC
>DASWDC010000302.1:0-2571 GCA_036395655.1 Actinomycetota bacterium
CGCCATGGGCCTGGAGGTCGCCATGCTCACCGGCGACAACGCCACCACCGCGGCCGTGATCGCGGCCAGCGTCGGCATCGACCGGGTGCTTGCGGAGGTCATGCCCGCCGACAAGGTCGGCGAGATCGCCCGCCTGCAAGCCGAGGGCAAGACCGTTGCGATGGTCGGTGACGGCGTCAACGACAGCCCCGCGTTGGTCCAGGCCGACCTTGGGATCGCGATCGGCAGCGGCACCGACGTCGCCATCGAGTCCAGCGACCTCACCCTGCTCCGCGGTGACCTGGACGGCGTGGCCACCGCCATCGAGCTGTCACGGCGGACCTACCGCACGATCGTGCAGAACCTTGGTTGGGCGTTCGGCTACAACATCGTGGCCATCCCGCTGGCAATCGCCGGCCTGCTCAACCCGATCATCGCTGGCGCCGCCATGGCCTTCTCCAGCGTCAGCGTGGTCAGCAATTCCCTGCGCCTGCGCCGCTTGGACGTCAGCGGCCGGACTGATGGCGGCGGCCGCGGTCACAGGCTGGGCGCGGTGTACGGTAGTTGCCGGCTACGACAGTGAGTCGGACCATCGCGGAAGTCGCGCGGGCGAGACCTTAAGCCAGCGGCACGGGTTGGCGGGGAGATGCGCCGATTGCCGGCGGGGGAGGGAGTGTCATGGAGCCCAAGCCCAAGGAGCAGAGCACGGTTGTTCTTGACGTCCGCGGTCTCAACTGGGCCAGTGAGAAGGCGGTGGTGGAGGCGGTGCTCAGCCGGCGGCCAGGTGTGCTGGCCGTCGAGGCGAACCCGGTCTCCCAGACCGCGACGGTGACCTACGATCCCCGGTTGACGTCGCTGGTCGAGCTGCGCCGCTGGGTGACCGAGTGCGGCTATCACTGCGCTGGGCAGTCGGTGCCTGCGCACGTGTGCGACCCGATGCTGGAGCCCGATCCACCGTCGGGCGGGCACGCCGATCACGGAGCGGCCGCACCGACATCGCCGGTTTCGCCGCAGTCGGCGGAGCCACCCGCGCCACCCGCGCATGCCGGGCCAGCGCCCGCGCATGCGGGCCACGCTCCGTCGCCGGAGGAGGCGGTGCGCGCGCCGGAGGAGGTGATGGGCCACGGCGGGCACGCTGGCATGTCGATGGCGGCGATGGTCGCCGACATGCGCAACCGCTTCCTGGTCGCCGCGATCTTCTCGGTCCCGATCCTGCTGTGGTCGCCGATCGGCCGTGACGTGCTCGGCTTCACCGTGGCGGCGCCGTTCGGGCTCCGTGACGACGTCTGGATGCTGCTGCTGAGCCTGCCGGTGATCTTCTACTCGTGTGCGATCTTCTTCGACGGTGCGGTGCGCGCGCTGCGCGCCCGCACGCTGGACATGATGGTGCTGGTCGCCGTGGCGGTCGGGGCGGGGTGGCTGTACTCGCTGTATGTCACCCTGACCGGCGGCGGGGACGTCTTCTACGAGGCCGCCACCGTGCTGGCCGCGTTCGTGCTGCTCGGCCACTGGTTCGAGCTGCGCGCCCGCGGCGGCGCCAACGACGCCATCCGCACGCTGCTGGACCTGGCCCCACCCCGGGCGCTGGTGCTGCGCGACGGGGAGCCGGCCGAGGTCCCCACCGCCGAGGTCGAGGTCGGCGACCTGCTGCTGGTCCGCCCCGGCGCCAAGATCGCCGTGGACGGGGTCGTCACCGACGGCGACAGCGAGGTCGACGAGTCAATGGTCACCGGCGAGAGCCTGCCGGTCCACAAGCAACCAGGCGACCAGGTCATCGGCGCGACCATCAACAAGAACGGCACGCTGCGGGTGCGGGCCACCAAGGTCGGCGCCGACACCGCGCTGGCCCAGATCGTCAGGCTGGTGCAGGAGGCGCAGAACTCCAAGGCGCCAGGCCAGCGCCTGGCAGACCGGGCGGCGTTCTGGCTGGTGCTGGTCGCGCTGCTCGGCGGCGGCGGGACCCTGGCCACCTGGCTGCTGGTCGGCCGCCCGCTGAGTGAGGCGATCCTGTTCGCGATCACGGTGGTGGTGATCACCTGCCCGGACGCGCTGGGGCTGGCCACCCCGACGGCGATCATGGTCGGCACGGGTCTTGGCGCCGGGCGGGGAATCCTGTTCAAGAACGCCATGGCGCTGGAGACCTCGGCGCGGATCCAGGCGGTGGTCATGGACAAGACCGGCACCCTGACCAAGGGCGAGCCGGAGGTCACCGACCTGGTCACCGCCGACGGGGTCGGCCAGGCGGAGCTGCTGCGCCTGGTCGCCGCCGTCGAGCGAGAGTCAGAGCATCCGCTGGCCGAGGCGATCGTGCGCCGCGCCGACCAGGACGGCGTGGCCCAGGTGTCCGCCGCCGGGTTCGAGAACGTGCCCGGCCACGGGGCGGTCGCCACCGTGGAGGGCCGGCGGGTCGCGGTCGGCAACCTGCGGCTGATGGAGCGCGACGGGGTCGAGCTGGGCAGCCTCAGCACTCGCCGCCAAGAGCTGGCCGCGGGCGGGCGCACGGTGGTCGTGGCGGCCGTCGACGGTCGGGCAGCAGGGCTGGTGGCCATCGCCGACGCGCCCCGGCCGACCGCCAAGGCGGCGGTGGACGCG
>DASWDC010000303.1:0-22796 GCA_036395655.1 Actinomycetota bacterium
GATCGCGTCCTCGACGGCCTGCCGGTCGGTGGTGGGCCGGGCGATCGTCTGGGCGGTGCCGGAGAACGACACCACCCCGACCCGGAACTTCGCGGGCAGCTCGTTGAGGAACACGGTGGCGGCCTGCTCAGCCGCGAGCAGCCTGGTCGGCTGCACGTCGGTCGCGTTCATCGAGCCGGACACGTCCATCACCAGCATGACGGTGGCCTGCTCCTTGGGAACCAGGGTGACCGCCTGCGGCCGCGCCATCCCGAGCAGCAGCGCGGCCAGCGCCAGCAGGTAGAGCGCGGGAGGGAGATGCCGGCGCCAGCGCGGCGAGTGCGTCACCACGTTGGCGAGCAGGTCCAGATTGGTGAACCGCACCGCGTACCTGGTACGGCGCCGCTGGGCGAGCAGGTAGGCGGCCAGCGCCGCCGGCAGCAGCAGCAGCGCCCACAGGAACCCGGGCCACAGCACGCTCAGGTCGCTCAACCGCTTACCCTCCTGCCGACTCCCTGCGGCATCGCACGCCGGTGTCGCAGGAAACCCGCGAAGGTCTGCAACCAGTCGCCCGCCGTCCACAGCACGACATGGTCGACGCCGACGCTGCGAAGCTCGCGCTCCAGGTCGCTCCGCTCCGCGGCCGCCGCCGCGGCGAAGCGCTCTCTGAGGCTCCGCCTGCCCGTGTCGACCCGCAGGGTGCGTCCGGTCTCGGGGTCGACCAACAGCAGCTCGCCGACATCGGGAAGCTCCTGCTCCCGCTGGTCGCGGATCTCCACCGCGATCACGTCGTGGCGCCCGCCCAGCGACAGCAGCGCCGGCTTCCAGTCACGTTCCCCCCGGAAATCCGAGACCACGAACACGACCGCCCTGCTGTGCGCCAGCCGCGCCGTCCGAGCCAGCGCACCGGCCAGCGACGCCCCGCCGGACGCGTCCAGCGCCGGCTCCGACCGCAGCGAGGAGAGCAGACCGAGCAGCCCAACCCGCCCCTGCCGTGGGGGGAGGGAGCGGGACTCCTCGTTGCCGAAGCTGACCAGCCCGAGACGGTTGCCCCGCCGGGTGGCGATGTGCCCGACCGCCAGCGCGACGCCCTCCGCGACGTCGTACTTGCGCCGCTCGGCGGTGCCGAAGCTCATCGACGGGGAGGCGTCCAGCACCAGCCAGCTCACCAGCGCCCGTTCGGCCACCTGGTCGCGCACGTGCGGCTCGCGCGTCCGCGCGGTCACGTTCCAGTCGATCCGCCGCACGTCGTCCCCCGGCTGGTACAGGCGAATCTGCGCCAGCTCCGTCCCGATCCCCAGCTGACTGGAGCGGTACTCCCCGGTCAGCAGCGCCTCCACCCGCCGCCGCACCACCACGTCCAGCGCCCGCAGCAACGCCTCCGACGTCGGCCCAGGCCCCGGCCGGTCGGGTGTCCGCTCTGGCAGCCGGGTCGCCTTCATGCGGTGGACTCGCGCAGATCGATCCGCGGCGCCGTGATCGCGGAAAGCACCGCGGTGAGCAGGGCGTCGGCGCTCACCTCCTCGGCCAGCGCCTGGTAGGTCAGGACCAGCCGGTGGCGCAGGACGTCCTTGGCGACCTCCTGCACGTCCTGGGGGAGCGCGTAGCTGCGGCCCCGCAGGAGGGCGAGCGCGCGGGCGGCGTGGACCAGGTTGATGCTGCCGCGCGGGCTCGCGCCGTAGGCGATGTAGGGGGCGATGTCGCTGACGCCGTACTGCTCGGGGTGGCGCGTGGCCATACAGAGCGCGACCGCGTACTCCGCCACCAGCCGGTCGACGTAGATCCGCCGGGTGGCGCGCTGGTACTCGTGGAGCTGCTCCAAGGTGAGCGCCCGCTGTACCGCCGCCTGGTCGGCGAGGGAGCGGTGCACCACCATCAGCTCCTCGCTGAAGTTCGGGTAGTCGACCAGCACCTTCATCATGAAGCGGTCGACCTGGGCTTCCGGCAGCGGGTAGGTGCCCTCCGACTCGATCGGGTTCTGGGTGGCCAGGACCAGGAACGGGTCGCCCACCGGGTAGGTGGTCTTGCCGATGGTGACCTGGTGCTCCTGCATCACCTCCAGCAGCGCGGACTGCACCTTGGCCGGGGCGCGGTTGATCTCGTCGGCGAGCAGGAAATTGCAGAACACCGGCCCCAGCTCGGTGTCGAACTCACCGCTGTCGGGCCGGTAGACCCGCGTGCCGACCAGGTCGGAGGGGACCAGGTCCGGGGTGAACTGGACGCGGTGGAAGCTGCCGCCGAGCACCTTGGCGACCGTGGAGATCGTCAGGGTCTTGGCCAGACCGGGAACGCCCTCCAGCAGCAGGTGCCCCCCGGCGAGCAGGGCGACGAAGACCCGCTCCAGCATGCCTTCCTGACCGACGATGACGCGCTTGATCTCGAAGAGCGCGGTCTCAAGCTGGGTGTGGGCCGCGGTCGCGCTGGCCGCGCCAACCGCAGCCAGCCGAGGCTGGTCCTGGGTCACCGGTATGGCTCCTTGCCGTACGGCGGCCGGTGCCCGAAGGCCGGCCTGCTCGGGGTCGAATCGGATCCTGCGGTCTCGACAGCGCCCACTGGAACTAGATTCACGATAACGCGATGCGGACCATCAGGCACGGTACCCGCTGGTCGCTCGTGTCGATCGCGACGGTTCCGGTGCGATTGGGCCGGTTGGCGGCTCAGCTGGCAACTTCCCCGCCTGGCGATGCTGGAAACCCAGAGAAGCGTCCCATGGGAGCCAAGGCCCCAGGAAGGCCCCAAGGCCGGAGCTGTGGCTCCGGCCTTGTCCCACCATGTGGGCCTCCGGCGTGACGCCGGGACGGACCGAGCTGGCCTCCCCCGGCCTCGCCTCCGGATCCGCTTGGCTCCTGTGTTCTACCCGGCGAGGCTGAGAACAGACTGAGAATGGCTTAGGACGCTCTTAAGAATGCGGCTTTATGATCATTACAAGGGCGAGAACGCATCCTGTTTCCGTCGCTTGCCCTCGCCCTCACCATCGCGCCGGGTGCGCCGCCGGGGCGAGGGGGCGCTGGTCGGCAGGTCGAGGGTGAAGGCGGTCCCCTCCCCGAGGGTCGACTCGACCGTGACCGTGCCGCCGTGCAGCTCGGCGACCCAGCGGGTGATCGCCAACCCCAGCCCGGAGCCGGCGGTGCCGCGCACGCTCGGAGCGCGCCAGAAGCGGTCGAACACATGGCCGAGGTGCGCCTCGCTGATCCCGACGCCGCTGTCGGCGACGCGGAGTGCCGCGCGGCCGTCGCGCGCCTCCAGCCGCAGGTCGATCCACCCCTCCGGGGTGTACTTGAGGGCGTTGTCGACCAGGTTCCACAGCGCCCGGCGCAGGTCGTCGCGGTCGCCGGCGACCCACGCCTCGGGCAGCGCGCCGAGCCGCACCTCCACCTTGCCGTCCGCGTGGCGCAGCGCGTCCCGGTGCACGTCGGCGACCAGGTGGTCGAGGCGGAAGCTGCGCCGCGCCTCCGCCTCCGCCTCCGCCTTCGCCTTCGCCGGCCTCCCGTGGACGGCCTCCCGTGGACGGCTTCGCACTTGCTCGCTTGCATGCTCGGCCGGCGGCCGGGTGCTGGTGGCCGCCTCCAGCCGCGCCAGCGCCAGCAGGTCGCCGACCAGGGCCTCCATCCGCCGCATCTCGACCAGCACGTCGTGCAGGGCCGCACCCCGGTCCTCGGGGCGCGCGCCGGGGACCCGGCTCAGGAACTCGACGTTGGTGCGGATCGCGGTGATCGGCGTGCGCAGCTCGTGCGAGGCGTCGGCGACGAACCGCCGCTGCGCCTCCAGCATCGCCACCAGGTCGACGTGGGCCTGCTCCAGCTCGGTCAGCATCTGGTTGAACGACAGCGACAGGCGGGCCAGCTCGTCATGGTGGTTGGCGGGCCGGCCCTCGACCCGCATGCGGCGGGTGAAGTCGCGCTGGTCGCCGATCTGCTGCGCGGTGGTCCGCATCCGTGCCAGCGGCCGCAGCAGCACCGTGGCCAGGCCGGAACCGAGCAGCGCCGCGGTCGCCAGCACCGCGAGGCCGCCGCCGATCAGGATCGTGCGCAGGACCCGCAGCGACGCCTCCACGTTGTCGAGCGGCAGCGCGACCACCACCCGGCCGGTGATCTTGGCGGCCGGGGGCGGGGGCTGGGGCTGGTCCCCCACGAGCGGCCGCGGCCCGCCGGACTGCGGCTTGGTCGCGACGAAGTTCTCGGCGAAGGCCACCATCGGGCGGTTGATCGGGCCGGTGAGGCGTGCCGGGATCACCGTGAGGTGGTTCGGCGGGATGATCGGCAGGTTGACACTGGGCTGCGAAAGCGACGGCGTTTTGCCGACGACCTGCAGCTGGCCGCTCGCCTGGCTGGTCCTGCCGTTTGGCCGTTGCGGAGTCTCCAGGACCTCGGCGTAGAGATCTGGGTTCGACGTCTGGTTCTGGTTGCCGAGCTTGTTCAGGCCGAGGATGCTGTTGACGGCCGCGGCAGTCTCATAATTGGTGAGATTCAGCGCGAAGGTGTTGCTCTGGTTCTGCGCCGAGGTATACAGCTCGTGGTGGAGCTTGCGGTCCACGTAGGCGTACGCCCCCAGCCCGAAGGCGCTCAGCGTCAGGGTCAGCAGCGCCAGGTAGGCCAGGGTCAGCCGCGCCCGGAAGCTCATCGGTCCGCACCCGCACGCCCGGTCATCGTCGTGCGCCGCTTCCCATGCGCCCACCCTGGTCCGCAACCGAATCCGGGTCGTCGCGAAGCACGTAGCCGACGCCGCGGACGGTGTGGATCACCCGCGGCTCGCCGTCAGCCTCGAGCTTTCGGCGCAGGTAGCCGACGTAGACCTCCAGCACGTTGGAGTCGCGGCCGAAGTCGTAGTCCCAGACCCGCTCCAGGATGGTCGAGCGGGTCAGCACCTGGCGGGGATGCTCCAGGAACAGCGACAGCAGGTCGAACTCCTGCCGGGTGAGCGAGATGGTGCGCTCACCGCGCCAGACCTCGTGGGTGGAGCGGTCCATGCGCAGGTCGCCGAAGCGCAGCTCGGTCGCGCCTACGGCGCTGCGTCCGCGGCGCAGCAGCGCCTTCACCCGGACCAGCAGCTCCTCGAAGGCGAACGGCTTGCCGAGGTAGTCGTCGGCGCCCGCCTCGAAGCCGGCGACCCGCTCGGGCACCTCGGCCCTCGCGGTGAGCATCAGCACCGGGACGTCCCCGGCCTGACGAAGCCGCCGGCACACCTCCAGCCCGTCGATCCCGGGCAGCAGCACATCGAGGATCACCAGGTCAGGGGCATGGTCGAGGGCGCGGCTCAGGGCCTCCTCACCGGAGGCGGCGATCTCCACCTCGAAGCCTTCGTAGGCGAGCGGCCGCCGCAGCGCCGCAGCGAGGATGGGATCGTCGTCCACGACGAGAATGTGGGCACCCATACGCATGTCGCCCTTCGTTGCCGCCTTACCTGAAAACTCCGGAGCCTGCGCCCCTGAAATTCTGCCTGCTCAAACCGGTTCTTGCCTAGCGAAGCCAGCTGACAGCGCTATTTCGCGGCGGGGAGTTCCTCACGGCGGCAGTCTTCGGGGAGTTTATCGGTCCTGATCCCCTTGAACGCGGCCGCCCGCAGGCGACCGTCGTCGGTCCAGCCAAGGTATTCGACTTCACAGACCAGCTCGGGCCGGGCCCAGCGTACCCCTTTCAGGCCTTTCAGGCGCTGGACGCCGTGCAGCGGCGGCGCCGTGACCTCCCGCTCGACCAGCTCGGGCAGAAGCCGTTCCAGAAACGAGTGGGTGAAACCGGTCCCGACATTCCCGGCATACCGCAGGTCGCCGTCGTCCCGAACCGCCAGCAGCAGCGAGCCGAGGGTCGAAGCGCGCTCGCCCTGGCCGGGCGTCCAGCCGACGATCACGCAGTCCTGGCGGCGCAGGGCCTTGACCTTGCGCCAGTCCGGCGAGCGCGCCCCCGGGCGGTAGGGGCTCGCCAGGCGTTTGGCCACCACGCCCTCCAGCCCGAGCGCCTTGATCTCGTCGAAGAACGCCTGGCCGCGCCCCTCGACCGCCTGGGAGAGGCGTACCTCGCGGGTCTCGACCAGCACCTCGGCCAGGCGGGCGCGCCGGTCGGACAGGGGCAGGTCGAGCAGCGACTCGCCGTCCAGCCAGAGCAGGTCGAAGGCGATGAAGTGGATCGGCACCCGGCCGGGATGGCGGGCCAGCTCGTCGGCGGAGCGGTGGAAGCGGTCCTGCATGCGCTGGAAGGAGGGCCGCCCGTCGCCGTCCAGGGCGACGACCTCGCCGTCGACCACCGCGTTGCGGCCGGCCAGCTGGCGATGCAGCCCGGCCAGCTCGGGGAACTGGCTGGTCACGTCGCGCCCGCTCCGGGACGAGAGGCGGGTCCCGTCGCTGGCGGCTGCCGCGTCCAGCCGCGCCAGGCAGCGGTGCCCGTCCCATTTGACCTCGAACAGCCAGCCGTCGTCGTCGAACGGCTGCGCGCCGGGCACGGCCAGCATCGGCTCGCACACTGGCGGCGGCGCGGGCTGGGGGAGGGGGGCCTTCCCGGCGAGGAAGCAGATCCAGTCACGGTCTCTGGTGTGGACGAAGTGGTATTCGGCGCCGTGGTAGCGGCTGCCATGCAGGCGCACGCTCAGCTTGCCGTCGGCGACCTCCAGCGCCTCGTAGGTGCCCAGGTCGAACAGGCGCACGCTGCCGCCGCCGTACTCGCCCGCGGGGATCTCGCCCTGGAAGGCCAGGTAGTCCAGCGGGTGGTCCTCGGTGTTGACGGCCAGGTGCTTGACCCCGGGCGCCTCCGGCAGCCGCTTCGGGACCGCGAAGGAGACCAGCACCCCGTCGCGTTCGAAGCGGACGTCATGGTGGAGGGCGCGGGCGTGGTGCTGCTGGATGGTGAACCGCGCCCCCGGGGTGAGCTGGGCCGGCTCCGGGACCCCCGCCGCGTGCGGCGCCTCCGGCAGCGGGCCCGCCCCCACCTCCGGAGCAGGTTCCGGGGTCCGGCCGAAGTCGCGCTTGCGACGGTACTCGTCGAGGCCATGGCGTCCTGCCGCGGGGCCCTGCTCGGGGTTCGCCGCTGGTCCCGCCGCGCCCTCCACCCTGGTCGCCTCGCTCGGTTGCAGGCCAAGCGCCGCCAGCGCGGCGGTGAGCGACTGGCGGTCGGACAGCACGGCGGCGAAGCGGTCGCCGCCCGCGAAGCGCCCCCAGACGTTGTCGATGCGAAAGTCGCCCGGCTCAAGGTCCTCGTCCAGTTCCTCCCAGTCCAGCGGAGTTGACACTGGCGCCCCCGGCAGCGGCCGCAGCGAGTACACGCTGGCGATGTTGGCGCCGAACCGGTTCATCGGGTGGTCCACGAAGACCTTCCCGGCCCGCTCCGCCACCGGCCACGCCATGGTCACCTTCTCCGGCCAGCTTCGGACCAGCAGGCGGCCGACCCGCTCGACGAACGCACGCACCTCCGCCCACGGATGCACCGGCGCCAGCGGCACCATGATCTGCATCCCGGTGGCACCCGAGGTCTTGGGGTACCCGCGCAGGCCGAGCTGGTCGAGCACCACCTTGACCAGCTTGGCGACCGCGGTCACGTCGGCAAAGCTGTAGGGCGGGAATGGGTCCAGGTCGAACAGGGCGAACTCGGGCCGCTGCAGCGAGGCGGCCTTGGCGTGTAGCGGGTGCAGCTCGATACATCCCAGGTTGATCACATACAGCAGGCTCGCCAGGTCCTGCGCCAGCACGTAGTCCGTGGGCGTCCGACGTGGATCATCGTGGGGGACTGGCGCGGTCGGCAGCCAGTCGGGGGCATGCGCTGGGACCTGCTTCTCGTAGAACGCCTCGCCGGCGATTCCGTCCGGCATGCGCCGCAGCGTCTCGGGCCGGTCCCGCAGGTGCGGAAGCAGCAGGGGCGCCACGTTGTAGTAGTAGGCGAGCAGGTCGCCCTTGGTGTAGCCCTCGTCCGGCCAGTAGACCTTGTCGAGATTGGAGAGACGGAGCTGGCGCCCGTCCACCGTCAGCCGCCAGGCCTCGCCGGCCCGTTTGGCGGGCAGGGGCTCTGGGAAGCGCAGACGGCGTCGACCAGGGGTCACGTGTGTCAACTCCTTCTGCTCTGGGTCGTCGCCAGCGTACCCTGAGTACCTGGGCAAGCCCGCCGCACGGAGCCGCCGCCTGGATCAGGAGCACAGCGCGAATGAGGACGATCTGGAAGGGCGCGATCTCCTTCGGCCTGGTCACCATCCCGATCCGGGTCTTCGGGGCAACCGAGGAGAAGTCCCTCCGCTTCCACCAGCTCCACGCCACCGACGGTGGCCGGATCCGCTACAAGCGGGTCTGCGCCACCGACGGCGAGGAGGTCGACTACGGCGAGATCGTCAAGGGCTACGAGTACGAGAAGGACCATTACGTCACCCTGACCGACGAGGAGCTGGACGCGCTGCCGGTGCCGACCGCCCGCGCGATCGAGATCGAACGGTTCGTCGACGCCGACCAGATCGACCCGATCTACTTCCAGAAGTCCTATTACCTGGTGCCCGAGCCGGCCGGCCTCAAGGCCTACCAGCTGCTGCGCGAGGCCATGGCCGACGACGACAAGGTGGCGCTCGCCAAGGTCGCCTTCCGCGACCGGGAGCACCTGGCCACCCTGCGCCTGCGCGACAACGTCTTCGTGCTGGAGACGATGTACTGGCCCGACGAGATCCGCGCCCCGAAGTTCGAGGAGCTGGACGAGCGGGTCGAGGTGCGGCCGCAGGAGGTCCGCATGGCCCGCAGCCTGATCGAGAGCCTCTCCGACGACTTCAAGCCGGAGGAGTTCAGCGACGCCTACCGCGCCGCCCTGGAGGACCTGATCGCCAAGAAGATCCAGGGCGAGGAGGTCACCCACGCCCCCGAGGCCGAGCCCGCCAAGGTCGTCGACCTGATGGAGGCCCTGCGCGCCAGCGTCGAAGCCGCAAAGTCAGGCAAACCGGCTGCGGGTGAGCCGGCAGGGAAGCCATCCGCCAAGCCGAAGGCCGCCTCCCGCCGCAAGAAGGCGGCGGGGGAGTAGGCCCAGCGCGCTAATCGGCTGGCGGGGACTCGTGCTCGCTGGGGCGGGGGACTTTGAGGCCGTGGCGTTCGGCCCACCGGTGGGAGTCCTCGGCGTCGCGCAGGGACTGCTCGGCCAGCTCGGCCAGCTCCTCCTCGCGCCGCCGCCGCGCCGCCGCGCGCCCCTCCGCCGCCCGGCGGCGCTCGTTCTGCGCCTCCAGCGACAGGTAGGCGAGCCCGCCGATCGGGATCGGGATCCAGAAGTTCACCAGCCGGTAGGTGATCACTCCGAGGGTGGCGATGCCCCGGTCGGTGCCGAACAGCACCAGCAGCGGGATCATCGTGCCCTCGACCAGGCCAAGGCCGGACGGGGTGATCGGCAGCGCCGCGATCACGTAGCCGAGGCCGAAGGCGATCAGCAGGCCGTCCAGCCGCACCCAGTGCCCGAACGCGCCGATGAACACCCACAGCGGCGCGGCGGTGAACAGCCAGAAGCCGAGGTCCCAGAGGATCCCCCGGCGGATCATGGCGCGGTCGCTCGCCAGCGTCTTGAGGCGGGCGGCCAGGCGCAGCACGACCTGCTCGGCTTTATCCTCGTCGAGGATGGGGATCCGGCGGGCAAGCGCCCGCACCAGGCCGGCGGCGCGGCGCTCGCCTCGCATCAGCAGGATCACAATTGCCGCGAAGCCACCGATCAGGACCACACCGATGATCGCGGCGGCCAGGTAGAGGGGGTTGTAGCCGTGCAGTGGGATCGAGACCAGCAGTGCCAGCCACAGCAGCAGGTTCAGGATCACCGCCGAGCCGATGCCCTGCGCGGCCTGGGCGAAGGCGGCGTCGGTCCCCGACAGCCCCTCCCTGGTGAGCAGACGGTACCCGAGCGCGCCGCCAGCGGCCGAGCCGCCCGGGACCACGTGGCTGACGGCCAGGGTCGAGAGCTGGACGCGCAGCAGGGTGAAGTACGGCAGCGAGTCGCCGCGCGGCAGCACCGCCCTGGTCAGGTTCGTGTAGCACATGATCGAGACGGCCTCGAGGCACATCCCGAGCAGCACCAGCCACAGGTTCACGTGCTCAAGCAGGTGGATCGAGCGGCGCACCCCGGCGATCTGCGGCACCACGAAGTGGATGACCACAAATGCGACCAGCAACACCTTTACCAGCCGTCTGACCGGCGTGGCCAGCCGGCCCGGCTGGGACTGCTGCGTCTCGGTAGTAGCCACCCCCGCTACCGCACGTCGACCTGGACGGGACACAACCGCATGGTGGGGCCAAGTATAGGTGCGCTTCAGGGACTTCGTGCCGGCGGATCTCACCGGCTCACGCCCGGGTAACCTTCCCGGTGGCGTCTTGACGCCTGCTTGATCGATTCGGCGGTTACCATTTGCACATGCGTGTGTTGGTGGTGGAGGACGAGGCCGACCTGGCCAACGCGATCGCTCGGGGCCTGCGCCGCGAGGGCTACGCGGTCGACGTCGCCTACGACGGCGACGAGGCGCTCGACAAGGCGACGGTGAACGCCTATGACGTGCTGTGCCTCGACCTCAACCTGCCCGGCACCGATGGCATCGAGGTCTGCCGCCGCGTCCGGGCGGAGCAGGACCGCGGCGGCGCCGATCCGCCGCGGGTGCTGATGCTCACCGCCCGCGACGGCACCAGGGACCGGGTCATCGGCCTCGACGAAGGGGCCGACGACTACCTGGTCAAGCCGTTCGACTTCGACGAGCTGAAGGCGCGGATCCGGGCGCTGCTGCGGCGCGACGCGGGGCGCTCCGGCGCAGTCATCCAGGTCGGCGACCTGGAGCTGGACAGCGCCAGGCACGAAGCCCGCCGTGCCGGCCGCTCGCTCCCGCTCACCCCAAAGGAGTTCTCTCTGCTGCGCTACTTCATGGCGCGCGCCGGTCACGTCCTGTCCCAGGAGGACCTGCTTGAGCACGTCTGGGACGAGAACGCCGACCCCTTCACCAACACCGTCCGCGTCACGGTGATGACCCTGCGGCGCAAGCTCGCCGACGCCGGCGAGGGCCAGCCGATCGAGACCGTGGTCGGTCGCGGCTACCGGCTGCGCGCGGAACCCTGACGTGAAGGCGCCGGAGCGACAGGCGGAGCGACTGCCGGAGTGGATGCGGTCGATCCGCTTCCGCTACACCCTGATGTACTCGGGGGTCCTGTTCGGCTTGGCCGCGCTGGTGGTGGCCGCGCTGTACCTGATCCTGTCGATGAGCCTCCATGGCGAGCTGTTCGGCGCGGCGCAGACGTTCTGCGACGCGTTCGGCCACTGCCACCAGGTCGACGTCTTCACCGGCCGGCAGTTCGAGGCGCTGGTCCATGCCCGCACCCTGGAGAAGCTGCGCACCCTGTCATTTGACGCGCTGGTGGTGCTGTTCTTCGCCAGCTTCGCGGTCGGCTGGGTGATCGCCGGGCGGGTCCTCGCCCCGATCGGGCGGATCACCGCGGTCGCCCGCGACATCCAGGCCACCGACCTGTCGCGCCGCATCCGCCTGCCTGGCCCCGAGGACGAGCTGAAGCAGCTCGCCGACACCTTCGACGCGATGCTCGCCCGCCTCGACGCCGCCTTCGCGGCGCAGCAGCGGTTCGTCGCCGACGCCTCCCACGAGCTGCGCAACCCGCTGGCGATCATCCGCACCAACATCGACGTCGCCATGTCCGACCCGAACGCCGACCCGGAGGAGCTGCGCCAGGCGATCGTGGTGGTGCGCCGCGCCAGCGAGCGCATGGCCAGGCTGGTCGACGATCTGCTGGCGCTGGCGCGGCGCGAGATGCCCACCTTCGAGCGTGAGCCGGTCGATCTCGGCCAGGCGGTCGGCGAGGCGAGCGAGGAGTTCCTGGTCCCCGCCGAGACCCGGGGGATCGTGCTCGACCGGGCCATCGCCCCCGGGGTGGTCGTGATCGGCGACCGGGACGCGCTCAAGCGGGCGGTCGCCAATTTGCTTGAGAACGCCGTCCGCCTCGGCCCCGCCGGCTCGCGGATCCGCTTGGCGGTCGGCAGCGAGCGGGGCCGTGCCTGGGTCGCGGTGTCCGATGAGGGCCCGGGGATCGTATCCGACGACCAGGCGCACGTGTTCGACCGCTTCTGGCGTGCGGACAAAGGCCGCTCCCGGGCTGACGGCGGCACCGGCCTCGGCCTTGCGATCGTGCGCCAGATCGCCCAGACCCACGGCGGCGAGGTGCAGCTCCAGTCCCGCCTGGGCGTCGGCTCGACCTTCACGATCTGGCTGCCGGTCGCCGAGCTTCCGGCGGAGCCGTCGCCCCGCGCCACCTCCGCGACCGCTCGCCGGCAGTGACCGTGACCGCTGCGCGAGCGGGCGCGACATTTTATATGACGTTGACTGGTGCCTTACCGATGTTTTAGCGGCCACCCTTTATGTTCCAACGCGGAACTCCGTAGGAAGCTGAGCGAACCCAGGAGGCAACACCCAGATGTCCACCCCCGACGCACCAACCCCACGCACGACTGGCGTGCCTGGCTCCGGTTCGCCGACACCCGCGGTCCCGGGTCCCGCTCGCGACGCCGACGCCGACGCCGACGCCGAATGGGTCCCGTCGCGCGACTGGACCCGGCCTGACCCCGAGGCGCAGGACGACGCGGCCTGGAACCCGGCCGCCGCGTCGCCCACCGCCACCACCCCGATCCCGACCTGGACGCCGTCCGAGCCGCCCGCGACCCAGGATCCGGGCGAGCCGGGCTCGGCCGCGGCAGGCTCGCCGCCGCCTCCCGACCCCGGCCAGGGGACGGGCGAAGCTCCGCGCCCCAGCGGTCCCGGCGGCGTCGGGCGGCTCGGCCGCGGGATCGTCGCCGCCGCCGTGGTGGTCCTGCTGCTCGCCGGCGGCTACGGCCTCGGCCAGTGGCGCAGTTCGACGCATACCACCAGCACCGGCGGCGCCGGCATCCCGGTCACGGTGACACCGACCCAGATCGAGGGCAGCAGCCAGGAGCCGGCGGTGGCGGTCGCCAAGGCGCTGCTGCCGGCGGTCGTGCAGATCGAGCGCTCCGACGGTCTCGGCTCGGGCGTGATCTACGACTCGCGCGGCTACATCCTCACCGCCGCGCACGTGGTCGACGGGGTCAACACGGTCGTCGTGCGCCTCGCCGACGGCACCTCCATGCAGGGCAAGGTGGTCGGCACCAACGACGCCACCGACGTCGGTGTGGTCAAGGTCAACCGCACCAACCTCCCGGTGGCCGCCCTCGCCCGCAACGTCAAGCTCCAGGTGGGGCAGACGGCCGTTGCGATCGGCAGCCCGTTCGGGCTGGAGGGCTCGGTGACCGCCGGCGTGGTCAGCGCCATCAGCCGCGACCTGCAGACCTCCAACGGCACCATGCAGGTCATCCAGACCGACGCCCCCATCAATCCGGGCAACTCCGGCGGCGCCCTCGCCGACCGGCAGGGCCGCGTGATCGGCGTCAACGACTCGATCAGCTCGCAGTCCGGCGGCAACGAGGGCGTCGGGTTCGCGGTGCCGATCGATACCGCCGCCACCTCGGCCGCCCAGATCGTCAGCGGTCAGCCCGCGCCGACCAGCGGCTTCCTCGGTGTCAGCGCCAGCGATCCCACCCTCGGCCGCGCTGGCGCGCTGATCAGCCAGGTCGTGCAGGGCAGCCCCGCCGAGAAGGCCGGCATCCAGGTCGGAGACCTGGTCGTGGCCGTCAATGGCCAGGCGGTGCAGAGCGGGGACGCGCTCGGCGCCCAGGTCAGCGCCTTGCACGCGGGCTCGAAGGCCCAGATCACACTGGTCCGCAACGGCAAGGAGACGACCATCACCGCGACGCTTGCATCCCGGCAAGGAAGCACAGGATGATCATCTACGCATCCCTAGCTCAACCTGACTAGACACCCCCGACCGAATCTGGTAGTTTGGCTGGTAACGATTTGGAATCAAGCAAAGCACGAACCGGAACGGGCATCGTAAGTTAGTGACGCGAACACGGAACTGGTCTTGAGCGGCGCTGGGGGGCGCTCGTAAGGGGGCCATTTCCGCCCGCATGACGGCCGGGGCCGTCGTGCCTTGGCCGGGAGGACACGGGAGGCGCGGGAAGCAGGTTCGCGTTATGGCGGCCTGCCGTCCGGCAGTGAGGACCGGTGGTTGGGGGACTGCCGGGACCCCGCCGGACGGCAGGCCGTCTTTTTCATGCTCGCCTTCTCGCCGCCTGAATCGCAACGGGAGCCATTGAGATTCGGGCTGGCCCAAATAGCCTGGCCTTTAGCCTGGCCTTCCCTGCGCAGCCGCTGGCCTGAACGCCGTTCGCCGCCGGCCGCCTCGTGGATAACCCCGGCAGACCGTCACGGGGAGTGTTTAGGATTCGGGCATGACGAACGGATCAGGTGACCTCCCCAGCGCGGCCGTGGCCAGCGCCCTACCAGACGGCCCGCCAGCCGCTCTGGCCGAACAGCTCCCCGCCGGGAACCTGGTCCTGCTCGGCGGCCCCGGAAGCGGCAAGACGGCCCTGCTGGAGGCAGCCGTCCACACCCTGCTCGCCCGTCCAGGCGGGAGCGCGCTCTACCTCACCTCGAACCGCCCCGCCGCGGTCGCCGCCACCGAGCGGCTGCTCGACGGCCTCGCCGAAAGCGGCGGCCCTGGAAGCAGGGGCGGCGGCCTGCGGGCCGCTGGGAGCGCCCTGGGCTGCGTCACCTGGTACGCCTTCGCCCGCGGGCTGGTCGCCGGCCACGCCGACCTGCTGCCCTACCGCGGCGAGCCGCGCCTGCTCAGCGGCCCGGAACAGTGGGCCCAGGTGCGCTCCCTGGTGCTCGAAGACGCCGCGGGCGAGCAGCCAATCGACTGGGGCGAGCTGGCACCGCTGGTCGGCTCTCGCGCGTTCACCGACGAGCTGGCCGACTTCATCCTGTCCTGCGAGCGCCGCCTGCTCAGCCCCGACGACCTGGAGGCACTCGCCGCCGAGCGGCACCGCGCGGCCTGGATGCCGGTGGCGGCGTTCTACCGCCGCTACCTCGAACTGCTCGCCCTCAACGACTCGGTCGACCAGGCCGGCCTGGTGACGCAAGCCGGCGACCTGCTGGAAGACGAGGCCGAGGTGCTCGCCACCCTGGCCGCCCGGACCGGCACGGTCCTGGTCGACGAGGCACAGGAGCTCGACCGCTCCCAGCTCCGCGTGCTCGACCTGCTGGCTGGCGCCGGCGCCCGGGTGATCCTCGCCGGCGACCCAGCGGGCACCACCGACGAGTTCCGCGGCGCCACCCCAGGCATCCTGCCGGGCCTCGCTGCCCGCTTCGGCGCCCGGACGGTCCTGCTCGACCGCAGCCACCGCCTCGGCGGCCAGGCGCTCGACGCCATCCACCGTCTCCAAGCCGCGGCTCCCGAGGGGGCGGTGGTGATGCACGGTGGCGGCACCACCACAGTCCAGGCCGCCGGGTATCCCGGGCAATCCGAGGAGGCGGACGCGGTGGCGCGCCAGCTCCAGCTCGCGCACCAACGCGACGGGGTCGCCTACGGCCGCATGGCAGTCCTGCTGCCGTCGCTGCGCCGCCTCGGCGGCCCGATCCGCCGCGCACTCGACCGCTACGGCGTCCCCTACCGGCTCGTCGCCGGCGAACGCCAGCTCGTCGCCGAGCCGCTCGTCCGCCACCTGCTCGACCTGTTCCGCCTCGCCCTGGAACCCGACCGCGCCGACGAGCTGCTGGCCCCGCTGCTCACCTCCCCCCTCGGCGGCCTCGACCCCCGCGAGCTGCGGGCCCTCCGCCGCGCCGCCGTGCTGGCCGACCGCTCCCTCACCGACCACCTCGCCGCCTGTTCAGATTCCCTTGACGCATCGGGGGGTCCCGCGGCTGCCATGGGATCGGCCCCCGCTGCTTCCGGCCGCGGTACCGAACCCCCCGAATCCACTGAATCCACCGAATCCACCGATCCGCTCGGGGTCGCCGAGCCGATCGCCACGCGGGTCCGGGCCCTCTGCGAGCTGCTGGAGCGGAGCCGCCGCTGGGTCCGCGAACTCGAGGCCGACCGCTGCTTCTGGGAGGTCTGGCAGCACGCGCCCGCCTTCGCCGAGCTGGTCGCCCGCGCCGCCGCCGACCCCACCGACCCGGCCACCGCCAGGCAGCTCGACGCACTCACCGCGTTCTCTCGCGCGCTCGTCCTGTTCGTCGACGGCCGACCCAACGCGACCATGCGCACCTACCTGGACGTGGTCGAACGGGCCGACTTCGCCAGCGATCCCTGGCTGCCCCCCTCGATGGCCCGGACCGACGCGGTCGCGCTGCTGTCCGTCAACGCCGCCAAGGGCCGGGAGTTCGACATCGTGGTCATCGCCGGCTGTGTCGAGGGCGCCCTGCCCCGCACCGCCTGGCCGCAGGGCCTGTTCGAGGCCTGGCGGCTCGACGGCGACCGGGACCCTGTGAGCCACGCCCGCGCGATCATCGACGCCGAGCGCCGCCGCTTCGTCCTGGCCGCCAGCCGCGCCAGGGACCGGGTCAGCTTCACCTCCGCCAAGATCGACGGCCGTGGTGAGCCGTCCCGCTACCTGGCCGCCTTCCGCCCCGCCTCCGCAACTGGCGCCGGAATCGCCCCCGGGACCGCCCCCGGGACCGATACCAGCGCCGACCTCGGCCGCGCCGATCCCGACGCGGCGCCGCTCGGCCCGCTGGAGGCGGCCGGCGCGCTGCGGCGGGTCGCCACCGACCAGGCACGCCCAGCGGCCGAGCGGCTCGCCGCCGTCGCGACCTTGGCCGCCATGCCGGCCACCACCGCCGCGACCAACCCCGCGACCTGGTGGTGGCGGCGCGACTGGACCGAGGACCCCGACCCGATCGCCACCGACCGGCGCCTGCGCACCTCCTACTCGCGCATCGGCACCTACGAGGACTGCCACCTGCGCTACTTCTACTCCAGCGTCGCCGGGCTCGACGACCGCACCTCCTACCAGATGGCCTTCGGCAAGCTGATGCACACTGTCTTCGAGCTCGCCGCCAAAGGCGAGATCGCCGAGGACCCCACCACGCTCAAGGCCGCCTACCGCGCCCGCTTCGACCTGGCCTGGTTCCCCTCCCGGGTGGTCGCCCAGCAGTACTGGCGTGACGGCATGGCCATGCTGGCGCTGTGGCACGACGGCGAGGCCGAACTCGCCAAGCGCGCCCTCGCCTTCGAGGTCCCCTTCGAGATGGAGGTCGGCGACCACGTGATCCGCGGCCGCATCGACCGGGTGGACCGCGTCCCCGGAGGCGACGGGGAGGACCACGGCATCGCCCTGCTCGACTACAAGACCGCCCGTATCCCCGCCTCCGACGAGGACGCCCGCCGCTCGCTGCAGCTCGCCATCTACTACCTGGCCGCCTTGCGGGACCCGGAGCTGGCCGCGCTCGGGATCCCCGTCGAGATGCAGCTGGTCTACCCGGCACGAGCCGCCCAGGGCCGCTTCGCGCGCGCCCGCCAGCGGCCAGGGGGCGACCACGCCGCCGAGGTCGAACGGCGCCTGCTGCCACTGCTTGACGGCGCCGCTGCCGAGCAGTTCGACCCGAACCCCCACGCTGACTGCCACTTCTGCGCTTTCAAACCGATCTGCCCGATGTGGCCCCAGGGTGAGGACTTCCTCGCCCCAGTGATCCCCCCAGCCGGCCTCGACCAAGCCGGCCTCGACGCGGAGCGTGCCGAATGAGCCTCACCGTCAAGCTGAACGCGGACGAGGCGACCCCGGCGATCCGGGCAGCCCTCAAAGGCTGGGAGCCGACCGCCGAGCAGTGGGCCGCGATCAGCGCCCCCATCGGACCCATCCACGTGATCGCCGGAGCCGGGTCGGGCAAGACCGCGGTCATGGCCGCCCGCATCGTCTACCTGGCCGAACGACTTGGGATCGAGGCCTCGTCGGTGCTCGCGCTCACCTTCACCAACAAGGCCGCCGCCGAACTGGAGGCGCGCGTCGGCGAGGCACTCGCCGAACACCCCAACGGCAGCGCCGGAATCGGAACCGAGCCAGGGTCCGGGCTGGGCGAGCAGGTCACGGTGCACACCTACCACGCCTTCGCCGCCGACCTGGTCAAGGCCTACGGCGTCCGCGTCGGCGTCGAGCAGGACGCCGACCTGCTCAGCGAGGCGCAGCAGTACCAGATCCTGCTCGCGATCCTCGACGGCGAGCGCTTCCAGCACCTCAGCGTGCGCATGGCCGGCGCCACCATCCGCAAGGCGCTGGAGCTCGCCGCCGCCTGCGCCGACCACCTGGTCGAGCCCGCCAGGGTCATCGAGGCGTCCCGCGCCCTGATCGACCGGGCCGACGCCGGCGAGCCGCTGCCCACCTGGCAGGTCCAGGCTGCCTGCGAACGGATCGAGCTGGCCGGCCTGGTCGAGCGCTACACCCAGGAGAAGCAGCGCCGCGGCCGCATCGACTTCGGCGACCAGGTCGCCAAGGCGGTCGAGCTGGTCGAGCGGCACCAGGACCTGGTCGACGCGCTGCGCGCCCGCTACCCCCACGTGCTGCTCGACGAGTACCAGGACACCAACGTCGCCCAGCGCCGCCTGATCCAGCGGCTGTGCCCCCCTGGCGCCTCGATCATGGCGGTCGGCGACGCCCGCCAGGCGATCTACGGCTTCCGCGGCGCGACCATGTACAACCTGCTCTCGTTCCCCGAGCACTTCCCACCCGCCGGCGATCGCACCCAGGCCCAGGCGGCGCTGTCGCTGTCCACCAACTTCCGTTCCGGGCGCCGCATCCTCGACCTCGCCAACTCCGTGATCGAGGCCATCCCCGAGGAACGCCGCGGCGGCCTGCCCCTGCAGCCGGCTCCCGGCGCCGGCGAGGGCGCGGTGCTCGCCGCCCTGCTCGGCGACCAGTTCGCCGAGGCCGCCTTCGTCGCCGACCAGGTCGTCCGGGCCCACGCCGGCGGCCTGCCCGACGGCACCCTGCCCGCCTGGCGCGACGTCGCCGTGCTGGTGCGCTCCAAACGGCTGCTCGGCCCCCTCCGCGAGGCGCTCGAGCAACGCGACGTCCCGGTCGAGGTCGTCGGCCTGCAGGGCCTGCTGGAAACCCCCGAGATCGTCGACCTGGTCAGCATGCTGCGGGCGATCGAGGACCCGGGTGCCAACGTGCCGCTCGCCCGGCTGCTGCTCGGCCCCCGCTGGCGCATCGGCTACCGCCACCTGGTCCGCCTCGCCCGCTGGGCCTCCCGGCACAACTGGGGCCTCAAGGGCATCCTCCCCGGCGAGGACCCCGACCCCGGGGACGTGTCCTTCGCGCTGGCCGAGGCGCTCGACCACCTCGACGAGGTCGACGGCCTCGACGAGGAGGCACGCCAGCGGCTGCGCGCCTTTCGCCGGGAGCTGCGCTATCTGCGCGCCGCCGCGGACGTCCCCCTGCTCGACCTGGTCGAGACCGTGCTGGAACGTACCGGCGTCTGGGCCGAGCTGGAGGCCTCCAGCGACCGCCGCGCGCTCTCCGCCCGCCAGAACCTCGCCACCTTCCTCGACCGGGTGGCCGCTTTCGCGCCGGTCGACGGCGACCCGTCGCTGGCCGCGTTCCTCGCCTACCTCGACGCGGTCCAGGACGCCGCCGAACCGGTCGAGGCGACCGCCCCCGCCCCCGCCGACTCGGTCAAGCTCATGACCGTCCACATGGCCAAGGGCCTGGAATTCCCCATGGTGGTTGTCGCCGGCCTGTCCGCCGCCACCGCCAAGGACGGCACCCCCAAACACGGCATCTTCCCCGACCTCCGGGTCGCCGACCCGCGCCGCGCCCAGGGCTTCCCCTACCAGCTGCGCGAGGACGCCGGCCACCTGCCCCGCTTCAGCGGCAACGCCCGCGCCTTCCGCCAGCAGCTCGACCAGCGCGCGCTGGAGGACGAACGCCGCCTGTTCTACGTCGCCGTCACCCGCGCCAAACAACTCCTCGTCCTCACCGCCGCCTGGTGGTACCAGGGGTCGGAGAAGACCCCCAAGGGACCGAGCCCGTTCTGGGACGAAGCCGCCGCCCACCCGGCCGCCACCGTCCTCGCCCGCGCCGCCCAGCCGGCCGCCAGCCCGCTCGCCGAGCGCCTCCGCGGCCGCATCCAATGGCCACCCCCGGCGCGCCGCCCAGAAGACGCCGCCGACTCGCTGTTCCCCGAAGGGGTGGGCGCCGCCGTGGAACTGGCCCGCCGCGACCCCGCCGCCATCGCCGCCCGCGTGCCGCCCGCCCAGGTCGCAGAGTTCGAAGCCGCCCTGGCCTCCGGGCGCAACCTCCAGGCCGCCGCCGGAGGCGAGCCGCACCTGGTCGCCCCGCTGCCCCCGCGGATCCTCTCGGTCAGCCAGGTGCTCCTCTACGCCCGCTGCCCCCAGGACTTCTACTGGACGGTAGTGCGCCCGCTGCCGACCCAGCCGCGCGTGGCAGCCCGGCTCGGGACCGTCGTGCACCGCCTGCTGGAACGTCGCGCCCGCGGCCTCCCCGACCTGGTCGACGTCGGCGACCTCGGCGGCGAAAACCCCGCCGGCTTCGCCGAGCCAGGACTGGTCGAGCGGGCCACCCGCAACTTCGAAGCCTCCCGCTACGCTCGCCTGCCCGTCTCCGAAGCCGAGGTCGGCGTGGTCCTGTGCTCCGGCCAGTGGGTCCTGCGCGGCCGCATCGACGCGGTCTTCCGCACCCCCGACGGCGTCGAGCTGGTCGACTGGAAGACCGGGCGCCGGCGCCAAGAATTCACCCCGGCCGGGCTCGACCAGCTCGGCATCTACGCGCTCGCCCTGCGCCAGCTCGGCCAGCTCCCCTCCGAGGGCTGCACCGCCTCCTACTGCTACCTTGGCGGCGACACGGCCGAGATCGATCCGCACCACTACGGCCCGGCCGAACTCGACGAGCAGCACCGGCGGCTGGAAGCCACCCTGGCGGCACTCGCCGCCGGCGACTTCGAGCGCCACTGCGGCCTGGCCTTCTGCCCAGCCTGCACCCGCGAGCGCGGCGGCTGAGCGCTGGTCGACGAGCCCGACCCGCTCCGCAGCGGACGGGGGGATTTGCCTGTCCGCAGGGAGGCCGGGTAACCTGGCACAAGGAAACATCTATGTTTCCAAAGTCACCTTCGGGGCAGGCGGGACGCCAGGACCGCGGCACTCGAAGCGCCACAGAAGCACCAGGAAGGACGCGTCATGCCAATGGCCGAGGGGATCCGAGAGGGCACCCAGCAGGGCACCCGGGAACGCATCCTCGTCCTGCTGCGCCGCCACGGGCGCCTGACCGCGCCGCAGCTCGCCGACCTGCTCAGCCTCACCTCGGTCGGGGTGCGACGCCACCTCGGCCTGCTGGAACGCGACGGCCTGGTCACCGCCGAGACCTCCAAGCCGAAGCGGGGCCGGCCCGCTGCGGTCTACCGGCTCACCGACGCGGGCCTGGAGAAGTTCCCGCGCCACTACGACGAGGTGGCGCGGGAGGCGCTGGCCTTCCTCAAGCGCCAGGACGCCGCCGTGCTGTCCCAGTTCCTCGCCTGGCGCAACGAGCGCCTGGCCGCCAGCTACGCCCGCCGGGTGGACGGTGCCACCCTCGCCGAACGCACCGAAGCCCTCGCCGCGGTCCTCAGCGAGCAGGGCTTCATGGCTGAGGTGGAACCCGCCCCCGACGGCGGCGGGTTGCGGCTCTGCCAGCACAACTGCACCGTCGAGCACCTCGCCACCGAGCTGCCCGACCTGTGCGCCTCCGAGGCGAAGCTGTTCGAGCGCCTGCTCGGCAGCCCCGTCCAGCGGGAGGCGACGATCGTGGACGGTGCCGTACGCTGCGTCACCCGCATCCACCCAGAAGCCCGAAAACCGAACCAGACCAGCAAGGCGAGCATGACGAACAAAGAGACCCGCAAGCGCCGGGTGCCCCCGGCCCCGACCCCGATGGCAGCAAGGAGCGAAGCCTGATGGCCACCGATGCCCGAGACCTCTCCCAGGCGCCGGAGCGCATCAACCCGGTCCCGGAGAACGTCGACCTCGGCGCGTACAAGTACGGCTGGCACGACCCGGTCTCCTCGGTCTTCACCCCGAAGAGGGGCCTCTCCCACGAGGTCGTCGAAGAGATCTCCCAGATGAAGAACGAACCCGAGTGGATGCGGAAGTTCCGCCACAAGTCCCTCGACTACTTCCTCCGCCGCCCCATGCCCCAGTGGGGTGGAGACCTCAACCAGATCGACTTCAACAACATCTACTACTTCCTCCGCGCCACCGAGAAGCAGGCAGCTACATGGGAGGACCTCCCCGCCGACATCAAGAACACCTACGACCGGCTGGGCATCCCCGAAGCGGAGAAGCAGCGCCTAGTCTCGGGTGTCGCGGCCCAGTACGAAAGCGAAGTTGTTTACCATAAGGTACGAGAAGACCTAGAGGCGGAAGGTGTCATCTTTCTGGACACTGATACCGCATTGCGCGAGCACGAAGACGTCTTCCGTGAGCACTTTGCGACGGTCATTCCCGCCAACGACAACAAGTTTTCGGCACTGAACTCGGCTGTCTGGTCCGGTGGTTCGTACATCTGGATACCTGAGGGTGTCCAGGTTGAGATTCCGCTGCAGGCGTACTTCCGCATCAACGCCCAGAACATGGGCCAGTTCGAGCGGACGCTGATCATCGCCGAGCCCGGGTCGAGCGTGCACTACGTCGAGGGCTGCCTGCCCGCCGGTGAGCTGGTGGCGATGGCCGACGGCACTCACCGGCCGATCGAGACAATTGGTGTCGGCGATGACGTGCTGAGCCATGAGGGCTGGCCGGTCCGTGTGAAGGCTGTGCAGACACGGGACTATCGCGGACCGCTCTACACCTTCGTGCCGGTCTCGCCGGACAACGCATTCCGTGTGACTGCCGAGCACCCGCTACTGGTTGTGCCGCGTGACTCCGTGCTGGTCAAGCGTGCGCCCCGCAACGGCTGGAAGCCCGAAGTTGAGACGGCCAAACTGCTCGCCACCACACCTGA
>DASWDC010000304.1:0-6407 GCA_036395655.1 Actinomycetota bacterium
GTCCTCCGCCTCGCTCGCGCTGCTCACGATCCCGTAGGCGATGGAGAACAGCAGCGGCCGGAGGTCCTCGTACACCTCCCTACGCGGTGTCTCGGGCTCGCTCCTCGCGTCCATCGTTCAATCCTAGACCGCTCAGCCGTCCAGCCTGCGACACCGCCCGGATCCCGAGCACCTCTGTCACAGGGCGCCCGTCGTGCTTGTCTGCCCGAGCTGACCGTGACTTCGCGTCGATGAACGGCGACTCCCGCGACTGCCTAACGGGTCTCGGGAGTCGGGTAGTTCCGTAGCAACGATCGGGACCCCGGCCGGGCCACCCCGCCACGCCAAGGGGCGCAGTCCCGCCCCCGGGCCCCTGCCCTTACATCTGGTTTTGGTCGTTGAAGATCTCGGAGACGCTGGCGTCCTCGAAGACCGCGCGGATGGCGTCGGCGAGGATGCGGGCGACGGAGAGGACCACGATCTTGTCGAGGCGCTTGTCGCTGGGGAGGGGGAGGGTGTTGGTGACGACGACCTCGTCGATGGGGGCGTTCTTGAGGCGGTCGATGGCGGGGCCGGAGAAGATGCCGTGGGTGGCGGCGGCGGTGACCGCTTCGGCGCCGTTGGCCATCAACACCTCGGCGCCCTGGACGATGGTGCCGGCGGTGTCGATGATGTCGTCGATCATGATGCAGTGGCGGCCGGCGACGTCGCCGACGACTTCCTTGACCTCGACCTGGTGGGCGACCTCGCGGCTGCGGCGCTTGTGGAGGAATGCCAGCGGCTGGCCCAGCTGGCCGGCGAGCTTCTCGGCGGTCTTGACGCGGCCGGCGTCGGGGGCGACCACCACCAGGTCACGGGGGAGGTGCTCGCGCAGGTAGTCGGCCAGCACCGGCAGGGCGGTGAGGTGGTCGACGGGGCCGTCGAAGAAGCCCTGGATCTGGCCCGAGTGCAGGTCCACGGTGATGATCCGGTCGGCGCCGGCCACGTCGAGCAGGTCGGCGACCAGCCGGGCGGTGATCGGCTCGCGGGAGCGGCCCTTCTTGTCCTGGCGCGCGTAGCCGTAGTAGGGGACGACCGCGCTGATGCGCTTGGCGGAACCGCGCTTGAGCGCGTCGATCATCACCAGCTGTTCCATGATCCGCTCGTTGACCGGCGCGGAATGGGTCTGGATCACGAAGGCGTCGGTGCCGCGGACGCTCTCGCCGAAGCGGGAGTAGGTCTCGCCGTTGGCGAAGTCCCGCAGGTCCACCGAGCCACATTCGATCCCGAGATGGCGCGCCACCTCGGTGGCCAGGTCGCGGCTGGCCCGTCCCGAGAACAACATCAGGTGCCGGCGTCCGAGCGCCTCCACCATCTTGGGCGTGGTTCCAGCTTGACTCATCGGGGCACCCCCCTGGGGTTCCCCGAACCCCTCCTGGTCACTGCTTACCCGCCTTCCTGCCGCTTCGCCTCCCGCTCAGCGAGCTTGCGGCGCCGGCGGCGCGCCTGGGCGCCGTCGATGGTCCGCTGCTCGGCGCGCTCGATGGCGAGCGCGTCCGGGGGGACGTCACGGGTGATGGTGGAGCCAGCCGCGGTCGCCGCCCCGTCACCGACCGTCAACGGCGCGACCAGCATGGTAGCCGATCCGATGAAGGCACCGTCACCGACACTGGTGTGGTGCTTGTCGAAGCCGTCGTAGTTGACGAACACGGTCCCGGCGCCGACGTTCACGCCGCTGCCGATGTCGGCGTCGCCGACATAGGTGAGGTGCGGCACCTTGGTGCCCGCGCCGATGCTGGACTTCTTGACCTCGACGTAGGTGCCGACCTTGCTGCCCGGGCCCAGTTCCGCGCCGGGCCGGAGGTAGGCGAACGGGCCGACGGCGGCGCGCGGGCCGACATGGGCCTGGACCGCGACCGCCTGGGTGATGGTGGCGCCCTCCCCCACCGTGCAGGCAACCAGGCGGGCGTTGGGGCCGATCTGGCAGCCGGGGCCGATGCGGGTCCCCGCCTCCAGGAAGGTGAGCGGCAGCAGGATGGTGTCCGGGCCGACCTGGACGTCCACGTCCACGAAGGTGGTGGCCGGGTCGACCACGGTGACGCCGTCGGCCAGCAGCCGGTCGAGCACGCGGCGCCGCAGCACCGCACCGACGGCGGCGAGCTGGGCGCGGTCGTTGACCCCGGCGATCTCCTCGGAGTCCGCTTGGCAGCTGGCAACCATGCCGTCGTGGAGGGCGAGCGTGATCAGGTCCGTCAGGTAGTACTCGCCCTGGTCGTTGTCGGGCCGCAGCTCGGCGAGGCGGGAGAGCAGGGAGCGGGCGAAGACGTAGACGCCGACGTTCATCTCGGTGATGGCGGCCTGCTCGGGGGTGGCGTCGCGCTGCTCGACGATGCCGCTGACCGCGCCGTCGGGGTCGCGCAGCACCCGGCCGTAGCCGGAGGGGTCGTCGACCACGCAGGTCAGCAGGGTGGCCGTCGCGTGCGCGGCGCGGTGCGCGTCGAGCAGCCGCCGCAGCGTGGCGGTGGTGAGCAGCGGGGTGTCGCCGTAGAGCACCAGCACCTCGCCGTCGGCGGCCTCCGGCAGCAGCGGGAGCGCGGCGGCGAGGGCGTCGCCGGTGCCGCGCAGCTCACGCTGCACCGCGAACCCGGTCGTGCCCTCGGCGCCGCCGGCCGCCGCGGCGCCGGGGACCGAGGTGAAGTCGAAGCCCTCGACCGCGGCGCGCACGTCGTCGGCGCCCTGGCCGATCACCACCCCGGTCCGTGTCGCGCCGAGCGGGGCCGCCGCCGCCAGCACGTGCCACAGCAGCGGGCGGCCCGCCACCTGATGGAGCGGCTTGGGCAGCGCCGACTTGAAGCGCTTGCCCTCCCCCGCCGCCAGCACCACCACATTCACTGTCATGCCAGTCCCCCGGAGCGTTCACTCACCGGCAATATCGGTATCGTCGTGGCTGGGGGGCAGGGATTCGAACCCCGACCTGACGGCTCCAAAGGCCGCCGTGCTGCCATTACACCACCCCCCAGTGGGTGCCCCAAGGGCGCAGCAGGCATGGTACCGGTCATGCGGACATCATCCGGCATCATCCGAAGGTCACCCCCGGAACCGGCCCGCGGGCGATCTCGACGCGGGTGAAGGCACCTCGGGCAGCGCGGGCGATGCGGCCGGCGTGCTCCTCGTCGCGGGCGAGGGCGAGCAGGGTCGGGCCGCTGCCGCTCATCACCGCGCCGAGCGCGCCAGCCTCCAGCAGCCGCTCCTTGCCGGACCGCAGGACGGGGAGCAGGTCGAAGGCGGCCGGTTCCAGGTCGTTGTCCAGGGCGCGGCCGACCCGCTCAAGGTCGCCGGCCGCGAGCGCGTCGAGCAGGGCGTCCGGCCAGCGGCCCTCCAGCGGCCGGGCCAGGCCCAGCTCGTCGTAGCGCCGGTAGACCTCGGCGGTGGCGAGGCTCTCGCTGCTGATCGCGACCAGCCACCAGAGGAGGCCCTTGGTGGGGACCTCCTGGAGGCGTTCGCCGCGGCCGGTGCCGACGCGGCTGCCGCCGCGGACGCAGAACGGCACGTCGCTGCCGACCTCCGTGGCCATCGCGTGGAGGTTCACCGCCGGCAGGTTGAGCTGCCAGAGCCGGTCGAGGGCGAGCAGCGCGGCGGCGCCGTCGGCGCTGCCGCCGCCGAGCCCGGCCGCGACCGGGATGCCCTTGCGCAGCCGGAAGCTGGCACCCGGCAGGTCCCGCGAGCGCCGCGCCAGCTCCCTGGCCGCGACCAGCACGAGGTTGCTCTCGCTGGGCGGCAGGCCCTCGCCCTCGACCTCCAGCCCGAGGCCGTCGGGGGCGAGGCGGACCTCCAGGTCGTCCCAGAGGCCGATCGACTGCAGCACGGTGACGATCTCGTGGAAGCCGTCGGGACGCCGCTCCCCGACCAGCAGCGCGAGGTTGATCTTGGCGGCCGCGTGCGCACGGAGCACCACCGGCGGGTCGGCGGGCGGGCGTAGGGTGCTCGTCACTTGCACTTGCTCCCCTCGTTTCGGCGGTTCAGCGGTTCGGCGTTCGTGTGCCGGGTCCATGGAGACATAGTAGCTGGAAGCTTACGATCGGTTTAAAACGGACCAGCGTTGACGGTCGGCAGCTGGGTCAGGGCATGAGCGAGCGCGGCGAACGCAGCCAGGTCGAGCCGCTCCGCCCGCAGGCCGAGGTCGATCCCCGCCGCCTGGCCGAGCGCCTCAACCCCGGGGGGGTCCAGGCCGAGCCCCCGCAACGTGTTCCGCAGGGTTTTTCGCCGCTGCGCGAAGGCGGCGTCGATCACCCGGGTGACCACCCGGTCGTCGAGACCGGCGAGCGCGGGATGGCGGCGGCGCTCCAGCCCGACCAGGACCGAGTCCACGTGTGGCTCGGGGATGAACACCCGCCGGCTGACCGGGGCGAGCACCCGCGCGGCCGCCCGCGCCGCCACCTTGGCGCTGACCGCGCCGTAGGCGCCGGACCCGGGCGCGGCGGCGAGCCGCTCGCCAACCTCCCGCTGGACCATCACGGTGAGACGCTCGTACTGGGGGAACTCGGCCAGTACCCGCAGAACCAGCGTGGCCGCGATGTTGTAGGGCAGGTTGGCGACCAGCTTGCGCGCCTCGGGCGCGACCGCGCCCAGATCGACCCGCAGGGCGT
Source organism: Actinomycetota bacterium (assembly GCA_036395655.1). Classification (GTDB taxonomy): domain Bacteria; phylum Actinomycetota; class CALGFH01; order CALGFH01; family CALGFH01; genus DASWDC01. Next base: position 4,605 of record DASWDC010000304.1, read on the forward strand.
CTCCCACCTGGACCTGAACCTCAGGATCAGGGCCGAGCGCCTCGGCGAGCGCGGGCAGCAGCCGCGCGTCGGCCTCCACCGCGACCACCCGGGCGCCAGCCTCACGCAGCGCCAGCGTGAGGCTGCCGAGCCCGGGGCCGACCTCCAGCACCGGCTCGCCCGGCTCGATCGCGGCCAGGCGCACGACCTTGCGGGCGGTGTTCGGGTCGGCCAGGTAGTTCTGGCCGAACGCCTTCACCGGCCGCAGGCCGTGGGTGGCGAGCAGCTCGCGCACCCGGGGTGGAGTCAGCGGTGTCGTCGGCATAGGTGCACGGTATCCGGTCAGGCCGAGGGGCGCTGCGGTTATCCACAGCCTGCGGTGTCGCCTGGTTGACCGCTCGGCGGGCTGGTGGAGAGGCCGAACGCGCGGGTCGCGGTGGCCGTGGTCGCGGCGGCGACCTCCTCGGGAGTGACGCGGTGGACCTCGGCGACGGTCTGGGCGGTGACGGCCACCCGCCAGGGGCGGTTCGGCTGCCCGCGATACGGATGCGGGGTCAGGAACGGGCTGTCGGTCTCCAGCACCATCCGGTCCAGCGGCACGGCCGCGCAGACGGCCCGCTGCGCGCCCGCGTTCTTGAAGGTCACCGTGCCCGCGAACGAGATCGTGTAGCCAGCCGCGAGCGCCCGCGTGGCGACCCCCTCGTCGCCGCTGAAGCAGTGGAGCACCACCCGCCCGGGATCGCCGCCGCCCGCGCCCTCTCCCCGGAGCATGGCGAGCACGTCCTCCCAGGCGTCACGGCAGTGCACCACCAGCGCCCTGCCGAGCTCCCGCGCCAGGCGGATGTGGGTGGCGAAGGCGGCCCGCTGCACCTCGCGTGGCGAGTGGTCGCGGAAATAGTCGAGGCCGGTCTCCCCCACGGCGACCACCCGCTCGCCGGCGAGCAGCTGCCGCAGCTCGGCCTCCACCTGATCAGTCAGGGTGACCGCGTCATGCGGGTGCACCCCGGCGCTCGCCACCACCCCGGGGAACCGGGCAGCATTGCCCACCGCCTGCCGGCTGGAGGGGAGATCCACCCCCACGTCCACGACCACGCCCACCCCCTCCTCCCTGGCCCGCTCCAGGATCCCGTCGGCGGGCTCCTCCAAGAGGTGCAGGTGGCAGTGGGTGTCGATCAGCATCCGCGGGCAGGTCAGCTCGCCGAGCCCGCGGGGCGGCCCTCGGCGTCCAGGCGCGGGAACAGGGCGACCTTGCTGACGCGGGCGCCTCTCGGCATGCCGCCCCAGGCGAGCGCGGCGGGGAGGCGCTGCTCGGCCAGCTTGCCGGGGGCGCCGAGCGCCTCCCAGAGCCGGGGGGCCGCCTGGGTGAGCCAGGGGGCGGTCAGCAGGGCGGCGACGCGGAGCGCCTCGGCGCCGGTGTAGAGGACGGTGTCCAGCTCCAGCTCGTGGGTGAGGCCCTGCTTGGCGAGGTCCCACGGCTTGCGGTCGGAGAGGTAGCCGTTGGCGGCGGCGACGAAGCGCCAGATGGCGGCCAGGGCCCTCTCGAAGGCCAGCTCGTCGAACAGGGCGGCCTTGGCGTCGGCGTAGGCGCGCACCGCCGCCTCCTGGACCGCGACCTCGGCGTCGCCGGGGATGCCCTGGCCGGGGAGGACGCCGTCGCGATAGCGCTCCACCATCGCGGTGACCCGGCTGGCGAGGTTGCCGAGGCCGTTGGCGAGGTCGGCGTTGTAGCGGCCGACCATCGCCTCCCAGGAGAAGTTGCCGTCCTGGCCGAAGGCGACCTCGCGCTGGAAGAAGTAGCGGAAGGCGTCGGAGCCGAACGGCTCC
>DASWDC010000305.1:0-10309 GCA_036395655.1 Actinomycetota bacterium
ACGCGCTGTTCAGCTTCATGACCATCGCCTTTGCCGTGTTCGTCTTCGTGGTCAAGCCGGTCAACAGCCTCACGATGCGGTTCCGGCGCCGCCAGAACCCCGACCCGACGCTGCGCAAGTGCCCGCAGTGCGTCAACGACATCCCGCTCGCCGCCAAGCGCTGCGGTTTCTGCACCAGCGAAGTGGCCCCCGCGACGACGTAGGGTCGTGGGTGCTAGCCTGAATCACGGCGTCCCCAGCACGCCAGAAAGGCAAGGAGCAGCGATGAACGACAGCCGGGACCGCCTCTCGGCGGAGTTCGAACGGCTCGAACCGCCCTCGAACTCCTACGCCCCCCGGCAGGTGGTCACCTACCTCTGCACCCGCGAGCATCTCGTGGCCGTGCCGTTCGCGCTCGAGGCCGAAGTCCCCGAGGTGTGGGACTGCCGCTGCGGCCAACCCGCCACCCGGGTCGAGGTCGGCGAGGGCGAAGCCACTAGTGGCGCAGCAACAGGATGAACGCCTGCAGCGCCACCGCGTAGGCCAGCGCCGACTGGGCGTTGAAGAGGCGCAGCTGCGCCTTGACCGAGGCTCGGAACAGGCTCACGGCCTTCCAGAGGAGCAAGACGACCACCGCCTCCAGGCCAAGGCGCAGCGGCCAGGCGGCGTGCCAGGGCAGCCTGAAGCCGAGCAGTGAGGCCATGAACCCGAGCATCCCGAGGGCGAACACCTGCACCACGCCCGGGTAGAGCGGCCTGACCGCCCGGCGATGACTGCGCGTCGGTGCCATACAGCCAGAGTCTAGACGCCCTGGGCGGTGCCGCCCAGCGCCAGCGGGGCCTGCTTGGCGAACGTGATGCCGTCCTTGGTGGCGTGGACCAGCAGGCGGTCGCCGTCGCCGACCTCGCCCGAGAGGATCCGGCGGGCGACCTCGTCGCCGATCCGCTTGTCGATCAGGCGGCGCAGCGGCCGGGCGCCGTAGGCAGGGTCGTAGCCGCGGTCGGCGAGCCAGCGCCTGGCCTCCGGGGTCAGGGCGACACTGATGCGGCGGGCGGCCAGGCGGCGCCGCAGGCGGTCCATCTGGATGTCCACAATCCTGGTGAGGTCGGCCTGGCTGAGGCGGTGGAAGACCAGCACCTCGTCGAGCCGGTTGAGGAACTCCGGCTTGAACGACGCCCGCACCACGGCCATGACCCGCTCGCGGATGGTCTCCTCCGACTCGAAGACCTCGGTGAGGTACTGGGAGCCGAGGTTGGAGGTCATGATCAGCACCGCGTTGGCGAAGTCGACCGTGCGCCCCTGCCCGTCGGTGAGGCGCCCGTCATCCATTACCTGCAGCAGCACGTTGAAGACGTCCGGGTGGGCCTTCTCGATCTCGTCGAGCAGGATCACGCTGTAGGGGCGGCGGCGCACCGCCTCGGTGAGCTGGCCGCCCTCCTCGTAGCCGACGTAGCCGGGCGGCGCGCCGATCAGGCGGGCGACGGCGTGCTTCTCGCCGTATTCGCTCATGTCGATGCGCACCATCGCGCGCTCGTCGTCGAACAGGTAGGCGGCGAGGGCCCTGGCCAGCTCGGTCTTGCCGACGCCGGTGGGGCCGAGGAACAGGAAGTTGCCGATCGGGCGGCCTGGCTCGGACAGCCCGGCGCGGGAGCGGCGGATCGCGTCGGCGACGGCGGTGACGGCCTCGTCCTGGCCGACCACGCGGGCGTGCAGCTCATCCTCGAGGCGCAGCAGCTTGGCCATCTCGCCCTGCATCAGGCGGGTCACCGGGATGCCGGTCCAGGCGGAGACGACCTCGGCGACGTCCTCCTCGTCGACTTCCTCCTTGAGCATCTGACGCTCGGTCTGCAGCGCGGCGAGACGCTGGTTGGCCGCCTCCAGCTCGCGCTCCAGGCCGGGCAGGACGCCGTAGCGCAGCTCGGCGGCGCGGGACAGCTCGCCGTCGCGCTCGGCGCGCTCGGCCTCGCCGCGGGTCTCCTCGATGCGGGCCTTGGTGGCGCGGATCGCCTGGATGGCCTCCTTCTCGGCCTCCCAGTGAGCCTTCATCGAGTTGAGCTGCTCGCGCAGGCCGGCCAGCTCCTCCTCCAATTTCGTCAGGCGCTCGCGCGAGACCTCGTCGGTCTCCTTGGTGAGGGCGGCGCGCTCGATCTCGAGCTGCTTGGCGCGGCGGTCAAGCACGTCGATCTCGATCGGCATCGAGTCGATCTCGATCCGGAGCCGGGAGGCGGCCTCGTCGACCAGGTCGATCGCCTTGTCGGGCAGGAAGCGGCCGGTCACGTAGCGGTCGGAGAGCACTGCCACCGCGACCAGCGCGGCATCCTGGATGCGCACGCCGTGGTGGACCTCGTAGCGCTCCTTGAGGCCGCGGAGGATGCCGATGGTGTCCTCGACGCTCGGCTCGCCGACCAGCACCGGCTGGAAGCGGCGCTCCAGGGCGGCGTCCTTCTCGATGTGCTTGCGGTACTCGTCCAGGGTGGTGGCGCCGATCATGTGCAGCTCGCCGCGGGCCAGCATCGGCTTGAGCATGTTGCCGGCGTCCATGGCCCCCTCGGCGGCACCGGCGCCGACCACGGTGTGCAGCTCGTCGATGAAGGTGATGATCTGGCCGTTCGACTCGCGGATCTCGTCGAGGACCGCCTTGAGGCGCTCCTCGAACTCGCCGCGGAACTTCGAGCCGGCGATCATGCCAGCGAGGTCGAGAGCGACGATGCGCTTGTCCTTGAGGCCGTCGGGCACGTCTCCGGCGACCACCCGGTTGGCCAGGCCCTCGACGATGGCGGTCTTGCCGACGCCGGGCTCGCCGATCAGCACTGGGTTGTTCTTGGTGCGGCGCGATAGCACCTGCACGACGCGGCGGATCTCGTCGTCGCGGCCGATCACCGGGTCGAGCTTGCCGGCGCGGGCGGCCTCGGTGAGGTCGCGGCCGAAACGCTCCAGCGCCTGGTACCTGGCCTCGGGGTCCTGGTCGGTGACGCGCTTGCTGCCCCGGACCTGTTCGAGCGCCTGCAGGATCGCCGCGCGGGTCACGCCCGCGCCGGTGAGCAGCTTGGCGGCGTTGTCGGAGCCCTCGGTCATGGCCAGCAGCAGGTGCTCGGTGGAGACGTACTGGTCGCCGAGAGCGGCGGCCTCCTTGCGGGCACGCTCGATCAGCCGGGCGGTCTGGGGCGACAGCACGACCTCCTGCTCGGGCCCGTAGACCTTGGGGATGCGGCCGAGCGCCTCGCTGGCGCGGGCCCTGAGCTGGCCCGGGTCGGCGCCGGCGCGGCGCACCACCGGGAAGACGATCCCCTCGGGATCGGAGAGCAGGGCGACCAGCAGGTGCTCCGGCTCGATCCGCTGGTGGTCTGAGGCGAGCGCGTTGCGCTGGGCGTTGGCCAGCGCCTCCTGTGCCTTGTGGGTGAACGCGTTGACATCCATGGATACTTCAACTTCTTCGTGGTATTCGACGGCTTCTCGAGTTCTTCTCTTCTCCGGCTCAGTCGTAGCGGCGTGGCGGCTTGTAGCGAACGATCGAGGAGGAGTAGCGGACCAGGTCACGGCGGGCCGCGCGGCGGGCCGCCTCCAGCTCCTCGCGGTGTCGGCGGGCCTGCGTCGCCAGCGCCTGCTCCAAGGCGGCGATGCGCGCCTCCAGCCGGTCAACCTCCTCCTCCAGTGCGATCACCCGGGCGACCCCGGCGAGGTTGACGCCCAGGGTGGTCAGCTCCTGGATCGAGCGCAGGCGCTCGATGTCACGCTCGGAGTAGCGGCGCGTGTTGGCCGCGGTCCGCTTGGGCCGTACCAGACCCTTGCGCTCGTAGATGCGCAGGGTCTGGGGATGAACGCCGGCCAGCTCGGCCGCCACGGAGATGACGAATACTGCCCGGTCGTCGGGCCGGGTCTTCCCGGCTCCGGCCGATCCGGCGCCGGGTCCGGTGTTCCTCTGGTTCTGATCCTGATCCGCCATGGAGATCGCCTCACCGTTCCATGTTCAGGTGCGACCGTGGTGAGGTGTCCGAGAGGGAGGCGAACTCGCGCAGCAGCTCCCGTTCGCGGCGAGAAAGCTTCTCGGGCACGCTCACCTGCACAGTGACCAGCAGGTCCCCGGTGAGCTTGCGGGCCGAGGACGGCACCCCGCGGCCCTTCACCCGGAAGGTGCGGCCGTTCTGGGTGCCGGGCGGGACCTTCAGGGTGACCGAGCCGTCCAGGGTGGGCACGGTCAGCTCGGTGCCGAGCGCCGCCTCGGCGAAGGTGACCGGCACGGTCATGACCAGGTCCTGGGCGCGGCGCGCGAAGATCGGGTGCGGGGTGACGTGGACCTTGACGATCAGGTCGCCGCCGGGGGCGCCGTTCATGCCCGGCTCGCCCTGGCCCTTCAGGCGGATCACGGCGCCGTCGTTGACGCCGATCGGGATGCGCACCTTCAGCTCGCGGGTGCGGATCTGCGTGCCGCTGCCGCGGCAGGTGGTGCAGGGGTCGTCGATGACCGTGCCGCGACCCTGGCAGGTGGGGCATGGGCTGGAGAGGCCGAACAGCCCCTGGTCGCGGGTGATCGTGCCGCGGCCGCCACAGGTCGGGCAGGGGCGCGGCAGGGTCCCCGGACGGGCGCCGGTGCCCTGGCAGGTGACGCAGCGGGCGGGGCCGCGCAGCTGCAGGGGGATGGTGGCACCGCGGACCGCCTCCTCGAAGCCGAGGGTGACCTCACTCTCGACGTCGCGCCCGCGGCGGGCGGTCTGCTGGGCACGGCCGCCGCCGCCGAAGATGTTGCCGAACAGGCCGCCAAGCCCGCCGAAGTCGCCCAGGTCCTCGACGCGGACGCGCTGGCCGCCGCCGTAGCCTCCGGGAAAGCCGCCGAATCCGCCCGCGCTGACCAGCCGGCGCGCCTCGTCGTACTCGGCGCGCTTCTTGGGATCGGACAGGACGGCATAGGCGCGCCCGACCTCCTTGAACCGCTCCTCGGCGGTGCGGTCGCCAGGATTGGCGTCCGGGTGAAGCTTCTGAGCGAGCTTGCGGTAGGCCTTCTTGACGTCCTGGGCGCTGGCGTCCTGCGCAACACCCAGGGTCGCGTAGAAGTCCTTTTCGAGGTACTCCGGGTTGTTCACGCCTACTTAGCTACCTTCACCATGGCGGGTCGCAGGACCCGGCCGTTGAACTCATAACCCTTCCGGATCACGTCGACGACGTTGCCGGTCTCGGCACCCTCCTGCTCGACGGCGACGACTGCCTCGTGCCGCTCGGGATCGAAGGGCTTGCCTTCTGCCTCGATCAAGACCAGGCCCTCGTTGTCGAGCACCTCCTTGAGCTGGCCGAAGACCATCTCAACGCCCTTGACCATGCGGTCGAAGTCGCGCGACTGCTCGGCGGCGGACACCGCCAGCTCGAAGTTGTCGAGCACCGGCAGGAGCTTCGCCACCAGCGCCTGCGACGCGGAAGCGATCCGGTTGGTCTGCTCCCGCAGCATGCGCTTGCGGTAGTTGTCGAACTCCGCCTGGAGCCGGCGCAGGTCGTCGAGGTAGCTCTCGGCCTCGGCCCGCGCGGCCACCAGATCGGCCATCATCGCCTCGCCTTCACTGTCGCCTTCATCGGGGGCGCGCTGACCCGCCGGCGCCTCAGTTCCGGCCTCAGTTCCGGCCTCGGCCTCGGCTTTGGTCGCGGCTTCGGGCGCCGACCCGGCTGCGGCCGCTGCGATCTGCGGCTCGGCCGCCTCGGGCTGCCCCTCGCGCTGCGGCTCGGCAGGCGCCTCGCCCTCCACCGCGGTGGCCGTGGCGGCGGCAGCGGGCTCGGGCTCGCCCGCCCCGTCGTCGGTGGCGGTGTCCTTCCCGGCCTGGGCGGCCGCGGCGTCCTGGGCGCTGTCGCCGGCAGCGGGACCGCCGCCCTCGCCCTCCTCCTCGGCCTCGCCGTGACCTTTGGCGCGCGGCTCAGGCTCCGGAGCTGGCGCCTTGCCGGCCGCCTCGGCACCGACCTCGGCGGCGGCCGCCACGGCGTCGGTGGCGGGTTGGCCGCCGGCCGGCTCCTCGCCGGCCTCTGGCGCCGTCTCGGGAGCAGCCGCGCCGGGCTGCTGCGCCGCCGGCTCTGCTTCGCCGCCGGGCTGGGTGGTGGCCGGTTCGTCCGGCTCAGGAGCGCGCTGTGCGTCGTTGGTCACGTCCACTTGCTCGCCCATCCGTCGTCGTCGGTTCTTGCTCTTCACCGTTCCCCTTTCAAAGGCGCCGCCCAGGGAGTGGGCCGGGGCCGCGCCTTTGCCGGGAGGAGGGAGGGGGACCACGCCTCCCTCCTCCGGTCACACGTCGTCGCGGTTCTCAGCTCTTGGCGTCGCTGATCGCCTGGCGGGTGCCGCCGCTGCGCACCGTGATCTTCTTGGGCTTGGCCTCCTCCGCCTTGGGCAGGACGACCTCGAGCACGCCGTTGTCGAATGAGGCCTCGATCGCGTCGGCCCGCACCTGGCTCGGCAGCGTGATCGAGCGGCGGAAGGCGCCGTATCGCCGCTCCACCCGGTGGTACTGCTGGTCCGAGGACTCCTGGGTCAGCTTGCGCTCCCCGGAGATGGTGAGCAGCCCATCCTCGAGCGTGATGTCGATGTCGTCCTGCTTGACCCCGGGTACCTCGACAGTGACCACGTAGGCATCCTTGCGCTCGGAGATGTCGATCGCCGGCGCCCACATGCGGCCGGTGCGACCGCTCTCCCCCGCCGCCTCACCGCCGGAACGGCCAAAGGCGCGGTTGAAGAGCTGGTTCATCTCCTCCTGAATGGAGAGCAGGTCCCGGAACGGGTCCCACCGCATCACGGACATTGTGTGTGGTTCCCTCCTTCGTCTTGTCCCGAGGGGGCTCGGTGTCAGGCCCCCTTCTGCTCCTCACCTTCACCTTCGTCGATGATCTCGGCGTCGACCACGTCGCCCTCGTTGGCAGCGCCGCTGCCAGGCTCGCCGCCGGTGGTGGTGGCGCCGCTCTGGGTCGCGCCGGGACCGGGCTGGGCCTGGGCGTAGACCGCCTCGGCCAGCTTGTAGCTCGCCTGCTGCAGCGCCTCGGTTGCCGAGGTGATCGCCACGGTGTCGTCGCCGGCGAGTTTCTCCTTCAGCGTGGCGAGCGCCGACTCCACACTGGCACGGTCGGAGTCGGAGATCTTGTCGCCGTAGTCCTTGAGGCTCTTCTCGGTCTGGTAGACCAGCTGCTCGGCGCGGTTCTTGGCCTCGGCGGCCTCACGCCGGCGGCGGTCCTCCTCGGCGTACTGCTCGGCCTCGCGGACCATGCGGTCGATGTCACCCTTTGGCAGCGCGGTGCCGCCGGTGATGGTCATCGACTGCTCCTTGCCGGTACCGCGGTCCTTGGCGGACACGTTGACGATGCCGTTGGCGTCGATGTCGAAGGTGACCTCGATCTGCGGCACGCCACGCGGCGCGGGCGGGATGCCAACCAGCTGGAAGTTGCCCAGCAGCTTGTTGCCGTAGGTCATCTCGCGCTCGCCCTGGAAGACCTTCACGTCGACCTCGGACTGGCCGTCGTCGGCGGTGGTGAAGACCTCGCTGCGGCGCGTCGGGATGGTGGTGTTGCGCTCGATCAGCTTGGTCATCACGCCGCCCTTGGTCTCGATGCCGAGGGACAGCGGGGTGACGTCGAGCAGCAGGATGTCCTTGACCTCGCCCTTGAGCACGCCGGCCTGCAGGGTGGCGCCCACCGCCACGACCTCGTCCGGGTTGACGCCCTTGTGCGGCTCCTTGCCGCCGGTGAGCTTCTTGACGAACTCGAACACCATCGGCATGCGCGTCGAGCCGCCGACCAGCACCACGTGGTTGATCTGGCCGAGGTCCTTCCCGGTCTTGGCCTTCCAGTCGGTGATGGCGCGGTCGAACGGGCCCTTGCAGCGCTCCACCAGGTCCTGGGTCATGCGCTCGAACTCGCCCCGGGTGAGGCGCTGCTCGAGGTGCAGCGGGCCCTCCGGCGTGGCGGTGATGAACGGCAGGTTGATGGTGGTCTCTAGGGTCGAGGACAGCTCGATCTTGGCCTTCTCGGCTGCTTCCTTGAGGCGCTGCATCGCCATCTTGTCGCCGGACAGGTCGATGCCGTGGTTGTTCTTGAAGGTCTTCAGCAGCCAGTCGACGATGCGCTGGTCCCAGTCGTCGCCGCCGAGGTGCATGTCGCCGGAGGTCGCCTGGACCTCGATAACGCCCTCGCCGATGTCGAGCAGGGAAACGTCGAAGGTGCCGCCGCCCAGGTCGAAGACCAGGATGGTCTGGTCATTCTCCTTGTCGAGCGAGTAGGCCAGCGACGCGGCCGTCGGCTCGTTGATGATGCGCAGGACCTCAAGCCCGGCGATCTGGCCGGCCTCCTTGGTGGCCTGGCGCTGGGCGTCGTCGAAGTAGGCGGGAACGGTGATGACCGCCTGGCTCACGCTGTCGCCCAGGTACGCCTCTGCGTCCCGCTTGAGCTTCTGCAGGATGAACGCGCTGATCTGCTGGGGGGAGAACTCCTTGCCGTCAGCGCGGAAGCGCCAGGAGCCTTCCCCCATGTGGCGCTTGACCGAGCGGATGGTCCTGTCGGGATTGGTGACGGCCTGCCGCTTGGCAACCTCGCCAACCAGGACCTCGCCGGTCTTCGACAGGGCGACCACCGAGGGGGTGGTGCGGGCACCCTCGGCGTTGGGGATGACCGTCGGCTCACCGCCTTCAAGCACGGCGACAACCGAGTTCGTGGTCCCCAGGTCGATCCCTACCGCCTTGACCATCTGATCACCTCTTGCTGTGGAATTGACTTGCGACACGACCGGCCGGGACGACGAGGGGGCTCGTCGCTTCACCGGCACGGCCGGGTGCTCGACGTCCAAGGTAGTGACTTGAGTGAGTCGTTGTCAAGTCCGTTGCGCGTGATGCTTTACCTTGCCTTCTACCTGGGGTTTTAGTGGTCCCCATGGCCGCCGGACCACCCGGGCGCCGGCTTGTCCTTGCCCCTGGTTACCCTTTGGCCCACGCTAGAGGGAATCGATCCCGTCCGCTCCGACTCCTGTCTGGGCCCATTTCCCACCGAACTGGTGGAGGTAGATGCCTTGAGCGCACCCAAGCTGCGGCACCACGAACTCCGGCCCGTGCCCGCCAGCGTCTCCGCGCCGGAACCGGACCTGCCGCTGGATGTGCAGCTCGCCGGTACTCCCTACCTCGACCTGGTGTTCTCCGGGCTCACCGCCACGCCGCGGCTCGGCACCGAGATCCGCACCGAGGGCCTCGGCTCCTCCCCCGGCGGGGTCGCCAACCTCGCGGTGGCGCTGCGCCGCCTGGACCTCACCGTCGGGCTGGCAGCCACCTTCGCCGACGACGTCTACGGCACCTACCTGTGGCACACCCTCGGCGAGCAGGAGGGCGTCGACCTGTCGGCCTCGCGCCGAGTGGGCGGCTGGGTCACCCCGCTCACCGTGTCGCTCGCCTACCAGCGCGAACGCAGCATGATCACCTACGAGCAGCCGCCCCCGCTGGCAGCGGCCGAGCTGCTGGCGCAGGCCCCGAGGGCGCGCTGCTTCCTCACCCACATCGACCACGTACAGGCCAGCTGGCTGCCAGCCCTGCGCGCCGCCGGCGCACGGATCTTCGCCGACGTCGGCTGGGACTCAAGCGAGCGCTGGTCGGCGGCGGTGCTCGACAACCTCGCCATGGTCGACGTGTTCATGCCGAACGCGGTCGAGGCGATGGCCTACACCCGCACCTCCAGCCCCCAGGCCGCCCTCGACGTGCTCGCCGGGCTGGTCCCGGTGGCGGTGGTCAAGTGCGGCCCCGATGGCGCCATCGCCGTCTCGCGCGAAACCGGCGAGCGGGTCAGCGAGCCCGCGATCGGCGTCGAGGCGCTCGACCCGACCGGCGCCGGCGACGTGTTCGGCGCCGCGATCGTCTACGGCAGCCTCCAGCAGTGGCCCCTCGCCGAGCGGATCCGCTTCGCCAACCTGTGCGCCGGCCTCTCGGTGCGCTTCTACGGCGGGTCGCTGTCCGCGCCCTGCTGGCACGAGGTCGCCGGCTGGTGCCGCGAGCTGGACGCCGACCCGGACGCCCTCGACAAGCACAAGCGCGCCTACCACTACCTGCGCGAGCACTACGCGCGCACCAGCCGCCGCGTTCAGTGCCGCCGGGCGCAGCCCACCATCGACACGGCCTGCCTCGCGCCGCCCCTCGCCTCGAACGGGTAGGCCCGACATGCCAGCCAGCTCCAGGCGGATCACGGTCGTCGGCGCCGGCAGCGCCTACCTGCCCGGCGTGATCCGCGGCCTGCTGCACCGCGCCGACGCCCTGGCCGGCGCCGAGCTGGTCCTGCACGACCCCGACACCGGCCACCTGCGGCTGATGGAGGCCCTGGCGGGCAAGATGATCGCCGCGGCCGG
>DASWDC010000306.1:0-8384 GCA_036395655.1 Actinomycetota bacterium
CTGCTGGCCGGGGCACTGCAGGAGCTGCGGCGCCACGGCGTCGCCGCCGGCGACGTGGACGTCGCCTGGGTGCCGGGCGCGTTCGAGCTGCCCGTGGCGGTGCAGCGGCTGGCCGGCTCCGGCCGCTACGCCGCCGTGGTCGCACTCGGCGCGGTGATCCGCGGCGCCACCCCGCACTTCGACTACGTCGCCGGGGAGGCCGCCGCCGGCCTCGGCGCGGTCGCCCGCCAGAGCGGCGTCCCGGTCGCCCTCGGCGTGCTCACCACCGACACCATGGAGCAGGCCCTGGACCGCGCGGGCGGCAAGGCGGGCAACAAGGGCGCCGAGGCCGCCCTGGTCGCCCTCGAGATGGCCAGCCTGCTGGACGCCATCGACAAGGACAACGACAACGACCAGAACGACGAGAACGAGGAGTAGAGGAGTAGGGGAGTCCTGTGCTCAAGCTGGTATTGCCGAAGGGAAGTCTGGAACGGGCCACGCTGGCCCTGTTCGACGCCGCCGACCTGCCCGTCAAGCGCGGCGGGGAGCGCGACTACCACGGCACCATCGACGACCACCGGGTCGAGCGCGTCTCTCTGCTGCGCCCCCAGGAGATCCCCCGCTACGTCGAAGAGGGCTTCTTCGACCTCGGCATCACCGGCCGTGACTGGATCGAGGAGACCGGCGCCAAGGTCGTCTCCCTCACCGAGCTGCCCTACTCCAAGGTGACCGCCAACCCGGTGCGGGTCGTCCTGGCCGTCCACCGCGACCTCGGCGTCACCCGCCCCGAGGACCTTCCCGCCGGCCTGCGGATCTCCACCGAGCTCCCGAGCCTCACCCGGCGCTTCTTCGAGCAGCGCAACCTGCCGGTACGGATCTTCCCCTCCTACGGCGCCACCGAGGCCAAGGTGCCCGAGATCGTCGACGCGATCGTCGACCTCACCGAGACCGGCTCGACCCTGCGCGCCCACGGCATGGTGGTGATCGCCACCCTGCTGACCTCCCGCACCGAGGTGATCGCCAACCCCGCCGCCGCGATCGACCCGGAGCGCCGCCAGGCCATGGACGACCTGGTGACGCTGCTGGTCGGGGCCGCCACCGCCCGCTCCAAGACACTCATCAAGCTGAACGTCGCCGCCGCCGACCTGCCCGCGGTGCTGGAGGTGCTGCCGGCGATGAAGGCGCCGACGGTGACCGCGCTGGCCGGTTCAGGCTTCCACGCGGTCGAGACGGTGGTCGACAAGAGCGGCGTGAACCGGCTGATTCCGACGCTGAAAGCCGCTGGCGCGTTCGACATCCTGGAGCTTCCGATCGCGAAGATCGTCGCCTGAACGAGCCTCGCAGCTTCGGACACCCTCGCTGACCAGGTTGTTTACGCTTGTGAAAGACCGTGCTTGTGCACATGTTGCGCGTGTATTACAGTCCGCCCGCCTGGCCGGGATGCCCCAGCAATCGGTGTCGGGACGGCCGGGGGTCGACAGGAGGGAAGTACGTTGCCAGAAGGCACCGTCAAATGGTTCAGCAACGAGAAGGGCTATGGGTTCATCGCCCGGAACGGGGGCGATGATGTCTTCGTGCACTTCTCGGCCATCCAGATCGACGGCTACAAGACCCTGAGCGAGGGCCAGGCTGTCGAGTTCGAGATCACCAATGGGCCCAAGGGGCCCCAGGCCTCGAACGTCCGGCCGCTCGCGTAGGCCGCTTGTCTTGGGCGCCGGAGATCAAGGACTTCCGGCAACGGCTCGCTGAACAATGGCCCCGTCGCTGTGACGGGGCCATTTGCCGTCTCAGGGCTGCTCGTCACGGCTGGCCCGGCACCCACAGGCCCGACGGCGGACGGTGCAGGCGGGAGTCCTCCTCGCCCTCGCCACCTTCCGGCGGGGGAGGCTCGCCCGGCTGCTGCTCCCGGCGGAGCAGCTCCGCGTAGTTCAGGCGCAGGCTCGCCAGGGCCTGAGCCAGCTCCGGCTCGTAGGCGCCGAGGCGGCCCTCGGTCGCCTCCAGCAGCCCGCCGAAGGCGTCGATCAGCAGGCGGGCCGCGTCCAGGTCGCGGTATTCCGCGTTCTGCTCGGCGGGGAGGCCGAGCCGCAGGTAAGCGAAGGTGACCAGCTGGGCGGCGGCCTCCGCGACCACGTCACCGGCCGAGACCGCGGTAAGCTGCTCGCGCATCTGCTGGATCTGGTCGGCGTCTTCAGTCATCCACAGGACTCCTTACGCCCGCGACGCTTCCGCGACCGGGCATCGACACTGCTGCGGGACCACTGCTACAGTACCGTCATCGTATCGGGCCCGTTTCGCCGGTATGGCGAGAGGCGCCACGATCAACTGCATAGACCGATAGAAGTAGGAGCGAGGGCTTCTCACCTCCAGGCCGTGACCGCAAGGCGCGAGTCAGTGGGGGTTTGTGACACCCCCACGGCATGGGGTGAGCGGCCCTTGGGCCGCATTTTTCGTCTCTGGCCACCGGTGGCCACAAGGAGGGATGTTGCATCAGCGTTGAGCCGAGAATCAACGACCGTATCCGCGCGGCGCAGGTCCGGGTGGTCGGCGCCGACGGCGAGCAGCTCGGGGTGATGGAAACCCAGGTCGCCCTGCGGATGGCCAGCACCTCCGACCTCGACCTGGTCGAGGTGGCGCCGCTGGCCAAGCCGCCGGTCGTGAAGCTGATGGACTATTCGAAGTTCAAGTACGAGCAGGGCATCAAGGCCAAGGAGGCCCGCCGCAAGCAAAGCTTGGTCGTGCTCAAGGAAATGAAGATGCGGCCCAAGATCGACGACCACGACTACGAAACCAAGAAGGGCCACGTCGAGCGTTTCCTCAAGCAGGGCCACAAGGTCAAGGTCACCATCATGTTCCGCGGCCGGGAGATGGCCCACACCGAGCTCGGGCGGCGGCTCCTGGAGCGTCTCGCCACCGACATCGTGGAGATCGCCCAGGTCGACAGCCCCGCCCGCCAGGACGGCCGCAACATGATCGCGGTGTTCTCGCCCCGCAAGAACCCCGGCGGCGGCACCCCCAAGGGCGGCCAGTCGCCCCAGGCCGCACCCCAGACGCAGGGTCCCCCTCCGGGGCAGGGCGACCACGGCCCTGGCAGCAACGGGCGGGCGCCCTCCACCTCGGCCACCGCAACCTGAACCATCCGGCGCCGGCGAGCAGCCCGGCGGCGCCGCCACCGAGCAGCACCAGACCGAACCGAGGGAGAACCCCGACGTGCCCAAGATGAAGACCCACCGTGGCGCCGCCAGCCGTTTCGGCGTGACCAAGCGCGGCAAGCTGGTCCGCCGCCACACCAAGCTGAACCACATCCTGGAGAAGAAGTCCCCGGGCACCAAGCGCCGCCTCGGCCGCGAGGGCGAAGTCGCCAAGGGCGACCGCCGCAGCGTCCGCCGCATGCTCGGCATCTGAACGAGATCTGAACTCGAAGGACCGACAGACAGAAACAGAAAGAGACAGTCCAATGGCCAGAGTGAAGCGAGCAGTCCACGGAGCCAAGGCCAAGCGCACCATCATGGAGCAGGCCAAGGGCTACCGGTCCAGCCGCGGACGCCACTTGCGGGTGGCTAAGGAACAGGTGATGCACTCCCTGCGGTACGCCTACCGCGACCGCCGGGCCCGCAAGGGCGAGTTCCGCTCGCTGTGGATCGCCCGCATCAACGCCGCCGCCCGTGCCGAGGGCCTCACCTACAACCGCTTCATCGCGGGCCTGCGCGGCGCCGGGGTCGAGGTCGACCGCAAGGTCCTCGCCGACATCGCCGTGACCGATCCCGCCGCCTTCGCCGCGCTGGTCGCCACCGCCCGGGAGGGCCTGAACGCGAGCCCGTGACCCCACCGTGCCCGCTCCCGCCGCCACCGTGAACGTGATCACCAGCGCCCGGAACCCCGCCGTGCTGGCCGCCCGCAAGCTCGCCCGCCAGCGCCGCGCCCGCGCCACCGACGGGCGCTTCCTGGTGGAGGGCGCCCGCACGATCCAAGCGGCCCTCGACGCCGGCCAGGTCCCAGCCGCGCTGCTCGCCACCGAAGCGGCCGCCGCCCGCCACGGCGGCCTGCTCGCCCGCGCCCGCCGCGCCGGCGCCGGCGTCACCGTGGTCGCGCCGGGCCTGCTCGACGGCATCGCCCAGACCGTCACCCCCCAGGGCTTGGTCGCGGTCCTGGAGCGCGTGACCCGCCCGCTCGCCGCGCTGCCGCCGGACCCCCGGCTGGTCTGCGTCCTCGCCGAGGTCCGCGACCCCGGCAACGCCGGGGCGGTGCTGCGCGCCGCCGACGCCTTCGGCGCCGACGCGCTGGCGACCACCGCCGGGTCGGTCGACCTGGAAAGCCCCAAAGCGGTCCGCGCCGCCGCCGGCAGCCTGTTCCACCTGCCGGTGATCGCCGATGCGCCGTGGCCCGAGCTGGCGACCCAGCTTCGCCGACGCGGCCTGCTGCTCATCGGCGCCGACCCGCACGCCACCGCCACCGTCGACGACGCACCGCTGGAGCGGCCCTGCGCGCTGATCTTCGGCAATGAGGCCCACGGCTTGGACGACGAGCTGCGGCGCTCCCTCGACCTGACAGTCCGCGTGCCACACGACGGCCGCGCCGAAAGCCTCAACCTGGCCGCTGCGGCAGCGGTGCTGCTGTATGAGACCGCCCGCCGGCAACGCCACGCACGCCCGGCCCCGGACCCGGCCCCGGAACCGGCCCCTCAGGCGGAGGCGAAGGCCGAGGCCGACGCCGCCGTCGCCGAGCTGATCACCACGCTCGCCCACGACCTGCGCTCCCCGCTGACCGGCATCAAGGGCTTCACCGCCACACTGCTGCACCGCTGGGAGCGGTTCAGCGACGAGCAGAAGCAGCACATGCTGCGCACCATCAGCGCCGACGCCGACCGGCTCACCCGCCTCATCAAAGAGCTGCTGGACGTCGCCCGCATCGAGGCCGGGAAGCTGGAGTTGCGCCGCGAGATGGTCGACCTGCCCGCCATCGCCGAGGGCGTGGCCGGCCGGTTCGAGCCGGCCGACCGTGGGCCCCGCGGCGCCCGCCTCGCAATCGTGTTTCCGGATGGCTTCCCGGACCTCTATGCTGACCGTGACAAGCTCGAACAGGTCCTGACCAACCTGGTGGAGAACGCGGTGAACCACACCGAGGACGGCACGGTGACCATCGTCGGGGAGGTCGCCGGCGACGCGGTCGAGGTCGCCGTGCGCGACCCGGGTTCAGGCGTCCCCGCCGAGCAGCTCCCGCAGGTCTTCTCCAAGTTCTGGCGCCGCCCCGACCCCCTCCGCGGCGCCCCGCGTGGCAGCGGCCTCGGCCTCTACGTCGCCTGTGGCCTGGTTGAGGCCCACGGTGGCAGGATCTGGGCGACCTCGCCGCCCTCGGGCGGCCTCGAGCTTCGATTTCGCCTGCCCCGCGGGGGCTTGGAGCTCGCCGGCATCCACGAGCACCAGCCGGCACCGTCTCCCAGCTGAGCGGGGCCGACCGCCAAGCGGACGAAGCGCGGACCGCCACCCACGACGTCGCGCCGCATGCGAGCATTGCGCCTCCACCTCTACCGTCGGTTGGAGGCATCAAGGAGCCAGGACCATGCCGAACGAAGCCAACACACCACAGCAGCCGAGCCAACCAGCCACCGACGTTGACCTCGACGCGGTCGTCAAGGACGGCCTCGCGGCCATCGCCGCCGCCGGCGACCTCGACGCCCTCCAGCAGGCCGACCAGGCCCACCTCCAGCGGCGCTCCCCGCTCGGCGAGGCGCAGCGCAGCCTCGGCCGCCTCGACGCGGCCGCCCGTCGCCAGCTCGGCCAGCAGGTCAACCAGGCCCGCGCCGAGCTGCAGGCCGCCCTCGCCGACCGCCGCGCCGAGCTGGAGGCCGCCCGCGACGCCGCCCTGCTGGAGGCCGAACGCATCGACGTCACCCTTCCCGGCCGGATCCCGCCGCGCGGCGCGGTCCACCCGATCAGCCGCACCGCCGAGGAGATCATCGACATCTTCATCGGCCTCGGCTACCGCGTCGCCGAAGGTCCCGAGGTCGAAACCGACTGGTACAACTTCGAGGCGCTGAACTTCCCGCCCGACCATCCCGCCCGCTCCATGCAGGACAGCCTCTCGCTGGAGGCGACCGACCCCAACGGCGTGCCGCTGCTGCTGCGCACCCACACCTCGCCGATGCAGATCCGCAGCATGCTCGCCGCCCCGCCGCCGCTGTACGTGGTGATCCCCGGCCGCTGCTACCGCGCCGACACCCCCGACGCCACCCACGTGCCGGTCTTCAACCAGATCGAGGGCCTCGCCGTCGACACCGGCATCACCATGGGCGACCTCAAAGGCACCCTGCTCGCCTTCGCCCGCGCCTACTTCGGCGACGACCGGCAGGTCCGCCTGCGGCCGTCGTACTTCCCGTTCGTCGAGCCCGGCGCCGAAGTCGACGTGTCCTGCTTTGTCTGCGGCGGCCGCGGCAGCGGCTGCCGGACCTGCAAGGGCGAAGGCTGGATCGAGCTGCTCGGCGCCGGCATGGTCCACCCCAACGTGCTGCGCGCCGGCGGCTACGACCCCGACCAGGTCTCCGGCTTCGCCTTCGGCATGGGCATCGAGCGGCCCTACATGCTCCGCTCCGGTCTCGCCGACATCCGCACCCTCACCGACAACGACCTGCGCTGGCTGGCCAGCGTCTGAGCGAACCGAACAGAAAGGAGGCAGACCCATGCGCGTACCGCTCACCTGGCTGGCCGTCCACGTCGACCTCGGCGACGTCTCAGTCCAGGCCCTGGCCGACCAGCTCACCTTCGCCGGCCTGGAGATCGAGACCATCGACTGGGTCGGCCAAGACGTCGCCGGGGTGATCACCGCCCGGGTCCTGCGGATCGCCCCCCATCCCGACGCCGACCGGCTCGCCCTGGTCACCATCGACCCGGGCCCGGGCGGCGAGCCCCGCGAGGTCGTCTGCGGCGCCCACAACTACGCCCCCGGCGACGTGGTCCCCTGGGCCGCCCCCGGCGCCAAGCTCCCCGGCGGCCTCGAGATCGGCCGCCGCAAGGTCCGCGGCCGCTGGTCGGACGGGATGCTCGCCTCCGCCCGCGAACTCGGCGTCTTCGACGACCACTCCGGCATCCTGATCCTACCGCCCGACACCCCCGTCGGCGTCGACCTGACCGAAGAGGAAGGCGTCGGCCTGCGCGACGCCGTCTTCGACATCAAGACCTTCCCCAACCGCGGCGACACCCTCTCGATCCGCGGCGTCGCCCGCGAGGCCGCCCTCGTCCTCGGCACCGAGCTGAAGCCGCTCGACCTGACCGTCCCCGAACGCGGGCCCCAGGCTGCCACGCTCGCCACCGTCGAGGTGGACGACGCCGAGGGCTGCCCGATCTACTACGCCCGGGTGATCGAAGGCGTCGACGCCGGCCGCCCCGCGCCGCTGTGGATGGCCCGCCGCCTCTACCTGTACGGGCAGCGACCCCTCGGCGCGGTCGTCGACGTCACCAACTACCTGCTGATCGACCAGGGCCAGCCGCTGCATGCCTTCGACCTGGACCGCATCCCCAGCCACCGGATCCTGGTGCGCCGCGCCCAGCCCGGCGAAGTGATTCGCACCCTCGACGGCCGCGACCGTCACCTGACCCCCGAGGACACGCTGATCTCCGCCGGGGACGAGCCGCTCGCCCTGGCCGGCATCATGGGCGGCGAGGACTCCGAGGTCCGCCCCGACTCGACCCGGATCCTCCTGGAGGCCGCCCACTTCCCACCCGCCTTCGTGCGCCGCACCACCCGCCGCCTCGGCATGAGCACCGAAGGCGCGCAGCGCTGGGCCCGCGGTGTCGACCCCGCCGGCGCCGGCCCGATCGGCGACCAGGCCGCCCGCCTCATCGCCGAGCTGGCCGGCGGCACCGTCGCCACCGGGCGCCTCCAGGACGGTCCTGGCGTCCCGCCCCGCGAGGCGGTCCGCCTCGACTGGCGCCGCTCCGCACAGCGGCTCGGCGCGCCCGCCGACCCCGCCTTCGCCGCCCCCTACCTGGAGGGTGTCGGCTGCCAGGTCCAGCTCGAACCCGACAGCGCCGCCCTGCGAGCGGTCCCGCCGAGCTGGCGCTTCGACATCGAGGGCTGGGCGGACCTGGAGGAGGAGGTCGCACGCCGCTGGGGCTACGACAAGCTCCCCGCGACCCTGCCCAAGGCGACCGGCGGGCGCCGCACCGCCGAGCAGCGCCTGCGCCGCCGCACCCGCGACCTGCTCGCCGGGATGGGTCTCACCGAGGTGCAGCCCTACCCGTTCACCAGCCAGGGCGCCCTCGACCGCCTGGAGCTGTCCGCCAGCGACCAGCGCCGCCGCGCCCTGCGACTCGCCAACCCGCTCTCGGAGGAGTCCCCGGAGCTGCGTACCACCCTGCTGCCCGGCCTCGCCGAGGCCGCCCGGCGCAACCTCGAAAAGGGCCTGGCCGGCG
>DASWDC010000307.1:0-4719 GCA_036395655.1 Actinomycetota bacterium
CCTGCTCGAATTCCTCGGCGGCGCCGTGCTGGTCGCCCACAACGCCCCCTTCGACCATCGCTTCCTGCAGGCCAATCTGGAACGCCACCACTACCGCCGCCTCACCAACCGGGTGGTGTGCACCGCCCGGCTCGCCCGCAAGCTCCTGCCCCGCGACGAGGTCCCGAATGTGCGCCTGGCGACCCTCGCCGCCTACCTCGGCGCCACCGCGACGCCCTGCCACCGCGCCTTCACCGACGCGCGCGCCACCGTCGACGTGCTCCACGCACTGCTGGAACGGGCCGCGACCTTCGGCGTGCTCACCCTCGAAGACCTGCTCGAGTTCCCCACCGGCCGGGGCAGCCCCACCTTCAGGAAAGTCCACCTCGCCGACGCGCTCCCCCACACCCCCGGCGTCTACCTGTTCCGTGACAGCGCCGCCCGGGTCCTCTACGTCGGCAAGGCCAAGGACCTGCGCGCCCGCGTCCGCAGCTACTTCTCCGGCGCCAGCGACGGCCGCGCCAAGGTCGCCGACCTGCTGCGCGAACTGGCCAGCATCGACCACATCCCCTGCGCCACCGACTTCGAGGCCAGCGTCCGCGAGGTCCGCCTGATCCAGCAGCTCCGCCCCCGCTACAACCGCCGCAGCCGAAATCCCGAGCGCTACGCCTATTTGAAGCTCACCCGCGAGCGGTTCCCCCGGCTGTCGGTGGTGCGCCGGGTGCTGGACGACGGTGCACGCTATCTCGGGCCGCTCTCGTCGGCCGGCCAGGCGGAACTGGTCAAAACCGCGATCGAGGACGCACTGCCGCTGCGCCGCTGCACCGACCGGATCGGGCCGCGTGCCCGTGTCTCGTCGCCCTGCATCCTGCTGCAGCTGCGTCGCTGCCTCGGTCCCTGCCAGCCGGACGCCGACGAAGCCGCCTACGCCGGTGTGGTGGCGCTGTTCGAGCAGGCCCTGGACGGCGACCCTGCGCCGCTGCTGGCGCCGTTGCGGCAGCGGATGGCCGCCTATGCCGCCGTGCAGCGCTACGAACAGGCGGCAGCGGCCCGCGACCGGCTGGAGGCGCTGTCCCGCGCCCTCGGCGAGGCCCGCCGCCGCAGCAGCCTCAGCGGCGTGGACGAACTGGTCGTCGCGCAACCCCATCCCGACGGCCGCGAGGTGGTGGTGCTGCGCCGCGGTCAGCTCGCCGGCGTGGCCGTCCTGGGCGCCGCCGACGACGACGGGGTCGCGCGGCTGCGGGAGGCGGCGGCCCAGCCGGAACGGTTCGAGGGGCCGCCGCCACGCCACCTCGCCGATGAGACGGCGCTGGTCAGCCGCTGGCTCGACGGTGTCGCCGGCCGCGCCGAGCTGCTGGCGGTCAGCGGCCGCCTGGCCAGCCCCGCCCGCGGCGGCGCCGCGCTCCAGGTCCGCTATGACCCGCGCCGCGCCCGCGGGCTGACCCTCCCGGGCGCGGCGGACGGCCGGCCCGAGCCGCGCCCGCCACGCCGCCCACTGCGTCCGCGGCGCGCTCTGGCTCTGGCAGAATCCAGGGCATGACTCAGATCCCCAGAAAACCGGACATTGCCCCAGTGGACTTCTTCGCTGTGGACATGCGCGTCGGCCGGGTCGTCGAGGCGGAGGCGTTCCCCGAGGCCCGCAAGCCCGCCTGGAAGCTCACCGTCGACTTCGGCCCCGCCGTCGGCACCCTGCGCACCAGCGCCCAGGTCACCAACTACAAGCGCGAGGAGCTGCTCGGCCGCCTGGTGGTCGGTGCGGTCAACCTCGGCACCAAGCGTATCGCCGGCTTCACCAGCCAGTTCCTGATCCTCGGCGGCATCGACGAAGCCGGCACGGTGCGCCTGCTCATTCCTGACGAGGGTTCCCAGCCGGGCGAACCGATCGCCTGACCGGTGGGGATGCCGGCCGCCACTACAATGAGCCTCGGCTCGTTCAGCGGCTGGAGGCAGCAGATGCAGCAGCGAAATGTCGTCATCGTCGCGGCCAAGCGGACCCCGATGGGGAAGTTCATGGGGGGGCTGGCCGACGTCCCAGCGGTCGATCTCGGGATCACGGCGGCCCGTGCCGCACTGGAGGCCGCCGGGCTCGCGCCGGAAGCTATCCAGGAGACCGTGGCCGGGCACGGCCGGCAGGCCGGCAACGGGCCGAACCCGGGCCGGCAGGTCTCGGTCCGCACCGGGATCCCCGAGACGGCTCCCGCCTACACCGTGAACAAGGCGTGCGGGTCGAGCATGAAGGCGCTCGCCCTGGCCGCCGGGTCGATCCTGCTCGGCGAGCTGGACGTCGCCTTGGTGGTCGGGATGGAGAACATGACCTGCACCCCCTACCTGCTGCGCGGGATGCGCGGCGGGTACCGCATGGGCGACGCGACCGTCGAGGACGGCATGTCCTCGGACGGGTTCATGGACCCCCTGTCGGGCATCGGCATGGGCGAGACCGCCGAGAACCTCGCCGAGCGCTACCACGTCACCCGCGAGGAGCAGGACGCGTTCGCGCTGCAGTCGCAGCGGCGCGCCAGCGCCGCCTGGGCGGAGGGCCGCTTCGCCGACGAGGTCGTCCCGGTCGAGACCACCGACCGCAAGGGCCGCCCGATCGGGGTGGAGCGCGACGAGCAGCCCCGCCCCGACACCACCCTGGAGGGTCTGGCCGCCCTCAGGCCGGCGTTCCGCAAGCCCGGAACGGTCACCGCCGGCAACTCCTCCGGGATCTGCGACGGCGCGGCAGCACTGGTGGTGATGACCGAGGAGGCCGCCCGTGCGCGCGGAATCGCCCCCCTGGCCCGGGTGGTCGGCTGGGCCAGCGCCGGGGTGGACCCGGCGATCATGGGCTGGGGGGTCGTCCCGGCCACTCAGAAGGTGCTCGCCAAGACGGGCTGGCCGCTCCCGGAGATCGACGTGGTCGAAGTCAACGAGGCGTTCGCCGCCCAGGTCCTCGCCTGCGACCGGGAGCTGAAGTTCGACTGGGAACGGACCAACGTCAACGGCGGCGCGATCGCGCTCGGCCACCCGATCGGCATGACCGGCGCGCGGATCGTCGGCGCCGCCGTCCACGAACTGCGCCGCCGCGGTGGCCAGCGTGCCCTGGCCACCCTGTGCATCTCCGGCGGCCAGGGCATGGCCGTCGCCCTGGAAGCCGCCGACTGATTCCCTGAAGGGAGCTTGAGGCCATGGTCACCGCGATCGTGCTCGTCACCTGCGGGGTCGCCGAGATCCCCGAGACCGCCCAGGCGCTCGCCGACCTCGACGGAATCAGCGAGGTCTACTCGGTCTCCGGGGAGTGGGACCTGATCGCGATCGTCCGCGTCGGCAACCACGACGACCTCGCCGAGCTCGTCACCGAACACCTCCGCAAGGTCCCCGGCGTGAAGTCCACCGAGACGCTGATCGCCTGGCGTGCCTACTCCCGCTACGACCTCGACCGCCTCTTCTCCGTCGGCTTCGAATCCGCCGGCGACCCGGACTGACCGCGTCTTCCGCTTCGGCGCCGACTTCTGCGCGGCTCCGAAAGCGTCAGTTCGACTGGGCTGCCTTCTGGGCCTTCTGGGAGGCTTCGACCCAGGCGTCGAGGGTGGCCTGGGCCTTGCCCTCGTCGATCGAGCGGGCGGCGACTTCGAGGCCGTCGGGGAGGCTGGTGACGGCGTCGGCGGCGACCAGGGCGGCGGCGGCGTTGAGCAGGACGATGTCACGGGGAGCGCCGCCCTCGCCGGCGAGGACCTGGGTGGCGATGGCGAGGTTGCGCTCGACGTCCCCGCCGACGACCTCTCGCAGGTCGGGGTGGGCGATGCCCAGGGCTTCGGGGTCGACGACCAGCTCGCGGAGGCTGTCGGGGCCGACCTCCAGCATGGTGGAGGTGGTGGTGACGGTCAGCTCGTCGAGGCCGTCGTGGCCGTAGAAGACCAGGGCGTGGCGGCTGCCGGTGCGGCGCAGGACCTCGGCCATCAGGGGGGCCATGCGCGGGTCGGAGACGCCGAGGGCCTGGTGCCGGACGCGCGCCGGGTTGGTGAGCGGGCCGAGGAAGTTGAACACCGTGGGCACGCCGAGCTCGCGGCGGGGCCCGGCCGCGTGGCGCATGGCCGGGTGGAAGACCGGGGCGAAGCAGAAGCCGATGCCGGCCTCGGCGATGGTCCGGGCCACGCCCTCGGGAGGCAGGCTGATCGCCACGCCCAGGGCCTCCAGCAGGTCGGCGCTGCCGCAGCGGCTGGAGGCGGCGCGGTTGCCGTGCTTGGCGACGCGCTGGCCCGTCCCGGCGACGACGATCGCGGCCACGGTGGAGACGTTGAAGGTGCCGGCCCGGTCGCCGCCGGTGCCGACCACGTCGACCAGCGGGCCCTCGACCTCGACCCGCAGCGGGGTGGCCGCCTCGAGCATGGCGTGGACCAGGCCGGTGATCTCGGTGACGGTCTCGCCCTTGATGCGCAGCCCGGTGGCGAAGGCGGCGATCTGCGCGGAGGTCGCCTCGCCGGCGAGGATCTCGCGCATGGCCGCGGCGGCGTCGGCCTCAGGCAGGTCCTCGCCGCGCAGCAGCCGCCCGAACACCGCGGGCCATGAGAACGGTGACGATGCCTGCGGTGGCTGCGAAGACTGGCTGGACACTGCTGCGCTCCCGGTCGGATTCTCCGGCTTCTCCCGCCGGACAGCCTAACCGATATCGGCGCGTGCGCTGGGTTCAGGCAGGCTGCGTCTCAGTGCCGAGGGCGTCGCGGAGCGGGTCGTGGATCGCGCCTGGGTCGAGGCGGAGCC
>DASWDC010000308.1:0-2557 GCA_036395655.1 Actinomycetota bacterium
GGGCGCAACTGCGCCGTCATCGAGTATGCCGGCGCGCGCCTGCTGATCGACTGCGGCCTCGCCTTCCCCGACGCCGACCAGCCAGGCGTCGACATCATCCTGCCCGACTTCACCTACCTCGCAGAGGAGCGCGAGCGGGTCGTCGGCGTCGTGCTGACCCATGCCCACGAGGACCACATGGGCGCGTTGCCGTACTTCCTGCGCGACTTCGACGTGCCGGTCTACGGCACCCGCCTGTCGCTCGGCATGCTCTCCGCCAAGCTGGAGGAGCACGACCTCGCCCCCTCGCTGGTCGAGGTCGGCGCCGGCGAGCGCACCACCCTCGGCCCCTTCGAGCTTGAGTTCTTCGCGGTGTCGCACTCGATCCCCGACGGGGTCGCGGTGGCGGTCCGCACCCCGGCCGGGACGATTGTGCACACCGGTGACTTCAAGATGGACCTGACCCCGATCGACCACCGCCCGACCGACCTCGGTGGCCTCGCGCGGCTGGCGGGGGAGGGGATCGACCTGCTGCTCGCCGACTCCACCAACGCCGAGCAGCCCGGCTTCATCCCCCCCGAGGCCGAGGTCGGCCGCGCCCTCACCGACATCTTCGCGGCGGCGAAGCGGCGCATCGTGGTCGCCTGCTTCGCCAGCCACGTCCACCGCATGCAGCAGATCCTCGGCGCCGCCGAGCAGAGCGGCCGCAAGGTCGCCCTGGTCGGGCGCAGCATGCTCCGCAACATCCGCGTCGCCCACGAGCTCGGTTACCTGCGGGTCCCGCCCGGCCTCCTGATCCCGGTCGAGGACCTGATCGCCTACCCGCCGGAGCAGACGGTGGTGCTGTGCACGGGTTCGCAGGGCGAGCCGTTCTCGGCGCTGGCGTTGATGGCCGCCCGCGACCACAAATGGGTGCGCATCGAGCCGGGCGACACCGTGGTGCTGTCCTCCTCGCTGATCCCCGGCAACGAGGCGGCGGTCTACCGCACCATCAACGACCTCGCCCGCCAGGGCGCCGAGGTCTTCCACCGCGGCAACGCCAAGGTCCACGTCTCCGGCCACGCCGCCCAGGGTGAGCTGACCCTGCTGCTCGCCACCCTGCGCCCACGCCAGTTCACCCCGGTCCACGGCGAGTACCGCCACCTCGCCAGCCACGCCCGCCTGGCCGAAAAGACCGGCATCTCCCGCGACCGGATCTTCATCTGCCAGGACGGCGACGTGCTGGAACTCGACGCCGGTCGCGTGCGGCGCGGCGGTGAGGTCCGCGCCGGCATGGTGTTCGTCGACGGGCTCGGCATCGGCGACGTCGGCGACGCGGTCCTGCGCGACCGCCGCAAGCTCGGCGAGGAAGGCTTCGTCCACATCGTCGCCACGGTCGAAGCCCAAACCGGCAAGGTGGTCGCCGGCCCCGACATCGTCACCCGCGGCTTCGTCTACGAACCGGAATCCGCCGACCTGATCGACGAGGCCCGCGCCCGCGTGCTCGCCAGCCTCGACCGTGCCGCCCGCGAAGGCGTCAGCGACCCGATGATCCTCAAGCAGGCCATGCGGGAGGCTGCCTCCTCGCTGTTCCGCGAGCGAACCCATCGCCGCCCCGTGATCGTGCCGACCGTCATGGAGGTCTGAAGGTGGCCAGGACCCGCACCCGCCGGCCGCCGAGCAAGCGGCCGACGGCCTCCAAGAAACGGCCCAGCCCGCCGTCGCAGACCAAGCGCAACAAGCCCGCCACGCCCACCGCGCTGGCGCCGCACAAGGGCGACATCCAGGGCGTCGCGCTGATCCTGATCGCCGTGCTGCTGGCGCTCGGCGTCTGGCTCCACAACGGCGGCAAGGTCGGCCTCGCCGCCGAGCTGGCCCTGCGCGGCCTGTTCGGTTACGGCGCCTACGCCGTCCCGATGCTGGTCGCGGGGGCAGGGGCGTCGCTGTTCCGCCGTTCGGTCGCCCCCCGCGGCGAGCCGGTCGCCAGCCGGGCCGCCATCGGGCTGGTCGCCGTGCTGCTCGGCGGGCTCGGCCTGGTCGACCTGCTGCGCGGCGCGCCGACAGCGACCTCCTCCACCGCGGTGCTGCAGAACTCCGGCGGGTGGGTCGGTGCGGTGATCGGCACCCCGCTCGCGCGGCTGCTGTCCACCTGGGGCGCGGGGGTCGGGTTCGCCTGCCTGCTGTTCCTCGGGCTGCTGATCAGCACCCGTACCTCGGTCGCATCGGTGATGCGGGGCCTGGGGGCCGTCGCGCGGATGATCAGGTCGGCGGTCACCCCGCCGCCGCGGCCCGCCGGCGACGCCGCCGCGGCCGGAAGCGCCGCCGACGGCGCCAGCGGGAAGGGCGCCGCCAAGGCCGACGGCGCCAGCGGCGCCGGCGGCGCCGGGAACGACAACGGGAAGGGCGCCAGGGGCCGCGCCAGCGCCACCCCCGCAGCCGCCGGCGAAGCCGCCGCAACCGCCATGGACGACCCGGCCGGGGCGCTCGAAGAGCCGCGCCGCTCGCGCCGCGGCCGCAAGGCGGCTGCCGCGGCGGCCACACCCCCGAGCGACGAGTTCGAGGGCGAGACCGTCGAGGTCAACCGCGCCGCGCCGCCCCC
>DASWDC010000309.1:0-1944 GCA_036395655.1 Actinomycetota bacterium
GCCGCCCGGCCCGGGGACCAGCTGGTGCTCACCAAGCCGCTCGGCACCGGCGTGGTCGCCACCGCCATCAAGCGCGGGGAGCCCGACCCCAGCTGGGTGGAGGCGGCGGTCGCCTCGATGACCACCCTGAACCGGTCCGCCGCCGAGGCTGCCGTGGCCGCCGGGGTGCGGGCCGCGACCGACGTGACCGGCTTCGGCCTGCTCGGCCACCTGCACCGGCTGCTGCGTGCCAGCGGGGTCGCCGCCGAGGTGGACGCCGCCCGGGTGCCGTTCCTGCCGGGCGCCGCGGAACTGGCCGCCGACGGGTTCGTCTCCGGCGGGACCCGCAACAACCAGGCGTTCCTGGCAGACAAGGTGGAGCTGGAGGCCGGCGTGCCGCCGGTGGTGGCGACCCTGCTGTTCGATGCCCAGACCTCCGGCGGGCTGCTGCTGGCGGTCCCGCCCGAGCGGCTGCGGGCGCTGCTGGAGGAGCTGCGCGACCACGGCGGCTACCCGGCCGCGCTGGTCGGCCGGGTCCTCGCCGGACCGCCTGGGCGCATCCGGGTCCGCCGCCTCCCGCCGGAATAGTGGGCATTGGGTCGGCGTTGAGGCTGTGGACAGCCAATGTCGCGCCCGGGGCGCCGATGCTACGCTCGACTCATGTTCAGACTTGACCAGCAGGACTACGACGCCTTGGTGGCGCACGCCCGCGTCGAGTATCCCAACGAGGCGTGCGCCCTGCTGGGCGGCCGTGACCACACCGTCGAACGGGTCTACGCCCTCCCCAACGCCGAGGCGAGCCCGACCTTCTATGTGGTCGAACCGAAGGCCCAGCTCCACGCCATGAACGAGCTGGACGACCTGGGCCTCGACCTGGTGGGCATCTTCCACTCCCACACCTTCACCGAGGCCTACCCCTCGCGGACCGACATCCAGCTCGCCGCCTATGAGGACGCCGCCTACCTGATCCTGTCCCTCGCCGACCTGGACGCCCCGGTGCTGCGCGCCTTCCGCATCCGCAGGGGCAAGGTCGGCGAGGAGCCGGTCACCCTGGTCACCCGCACCGCAGGCGCAGGCGAGGTGCGGTGACGGTGCGCATCCTCGCCTTCACAGGGCCCACCTGCGGGCTCGCCCTCCCGACCTGGCACCGGCAGGGCCCGGCCGCTCGCTACGGGCGATGTCGCGCCCGCTGACCGGCGGGCTCCCGAGCTGATCCTGGCCTGAGCGCCGCCGGCCCCGGTCCGCGGATCCGCGAACCCGGCGCTGCCCCCGCACGCGGGCGCCGCCCGCTCCCAAAGTCTGCATCACGTCAGGAGGTTGACCCACCACAATGCCCGTTGAAGTCCGTATCCCGACGATCCTTCGGAAATATTCGGATGGCGAGAAATCCGTCCAAGCGGAAGGCGCCACCGTCCGCGGCCTGATCTCCGACCTGGACCGGCGCTACCCGGGGATCTCCGCCCAGCTGCTCACCGACGACGGCAAGCTGCACCGCTTCGTCAACGTCTACGTCAACGACGAGGACGTCCGCTTCCTCGGCGCGCTCGACGCCCCGTTGGGCGAAGGCGACGTGGTCGCGATCCTGCCTGCCGTCGCCGGCGGCTGAACGGCGGCAAGCGGGGAAGAGGAGCGGTCATGCGCTACGAGGACCTGGTCGACGCGGTCGGCAACACCCCCCTGGTCGGGCTGCCGCGCCTGGCGCCGCGGCCGGAGGTGCGCCTGTGGGCGAAACTGGAGGGCCAGAACCCCACCGGCAGCGTCAAGGACCGCATCGCCAAGGCGATGATCGACGACGCCGAGAAGAGCGGCCGCCTGCAGCCTGGGAACGGCGCGACCCTGCTGGAGCCCTCCAGCGGCAACACCGGCATCGCGCTCGCGCTGGTCGCGCGGCTGCGCGGCTACCGCCTGGTGGTGGTGATGCCCGAGAACACCTCCGAGGAGCGCCGCCAGCTGCTGCGGCTCTAC
>DASWDC010000310.1:0-2119 GCA_036395655.1 Actinomycetota bacterium
GCGCCGGCGGCCAGTCCCCGCCGCCGGCACCCACTGCCATACGCCTGACCGGAGGGAAGCAAGCACGTGAACCCATCGCTTGACGTTCCAGAACACGTAGAGACCTACGACACCACCCTGCGGGACGGGTCGCAGCAGGTCGGCCTCAACTTCACCGTGGCCGACAAGCTGCGCGTCACCCAGCTCCTCGACGATCTCGGCGTCGACACCATCGAGGGCGGCTGGCCCGGCTCAAACCACACCGACGCCGAATACTTCCAGCGCGTCCACGACCAGCCGCTCCGCCACGCCACCCTGGCCGCGTTCGGCGCCACCCGCCGGCCGCGGATCAGCGTCGAGGGCGACGACAACCTGCGCGCCCTCCTCGACTCCAAGGCGCCGGTGCTCACCCTCGTCGGCAAGTCGTGGACCCTGCACGTCACCGAGGCGCTGCGCACCACCTACGAGGAGAACCTCGCGATGGTGCGCGAGTCGGTCGCCTACCTGACCGCCGCCGGGCGCCGCGTCGCCTTCGACGCCGAACACTTCTTCGACGGCTATGCCAGCGACCACGCCTACGCCCTCGCCGTCGCCGATGCCGCCGCCAGCGCGGGTGCAGACACCGTGGTGCTGTGCGACACCAACGGCGGTACCCTGCCCGGCGCCGTCACCCAGGTGGTCGAGCAGGTCGTGGCCGCCCTGCCCGGCGTCCGCGTCGGCGTCCACTTCCACAACGACTCGGCCTGCGCGGTCGCCAACTCCCTGGTCGCCGTCGCCGCCGGCGCCCGCCACGTGCAGGGCGCCGCCAACGGCTACGGCGAGCGCTGCGGCAACGCCGACCTGTTCGCCATGATCGCCGGCCTCGAATTGAAGGAGGGCCGGGAGCTGCTGCCACCCGGCCGCCTCGCCGCCCTCACCACCACCGCCCACGCCGTCGCCGAGCTGGCCAACCTGACACCCGACCCGCGCCAGCCCTACGTCGGCGCCACCGCCTTCGCCACCAAGGCCGGCCTGCACGCCTCCGCCATCGCCCGCCGGCCCGACGCCTATTCACACATCGACCCCACCACCGTCGGCAACCGCGCCCGCGTCCTGGTCAGCGAGCTGGCGGGGCGCTCCAACGTCGTCGCCAAGGCCCGCGAGCTCGGCCTCGACCTGAACAGCAGCGGCAACGGCGACGGCAACGGCGCCAACGGGAACAGCGGCGAGGACCTCGGCGCCCGCGTCCTCGACCGTGTCAAGGAACTGGAGCACCGCGGCTACGCCTTCGAGGTCGCCGACGCCTCCTTCGAGCTGCTGGTCCGCCGCGAGGCCGGAGCCTTCGCGGCGCCCTTCGCCCTGGAGGGCTACCGCGTCATGGTCGAGCGCCGCGAGGGCCCCGTCTCATCGGGGGGCCCCGCGGCCACCATGGGAACCTCTCGCGGTGCTTCAGGCCGCGGGACCGCGCCCCCCGAACCCCCCGGCGACATGGCCGAAGCCACCATCCGCCTGCTTGTCGGCGGTGACCGCGTCGTCGCCGTCGGGGAGGGCGTCGGGCCGGTCCACGCCCTCGACCAAGCGCTGCGCCGCGCCCTGGCCGAGCACCACCCCGAGCTGGATCGCGTCCACCTGGTTGACTTCAAGGTCCGCATCCTCGACGGCCGCGAGGGCACCAAGGCCGTCACCAGGGTGCTGATCACCTCCGCCGATCCGGCGGGGGAGTGGACCACCGTGGGCGTCTCCGACGACATCGTCACCGCCTCCTGGGAGGCGCTCGCCGACGGCATCCAGTACGGTCTGCTCCGCGCCGCCGCCCCCTCGCCGGTCACGGCCTCGTAGCCCGGCGGGCGGGTCCAATCGGCGCCCCCCTGTAGCCGGATCGTTAGGAAAACGCGTCTTGCCAGATGTCCTATTGGGTTAGATTGCCTGGCAGACCGGTTTCTACATGGTTCAACGTTCCATGGCTCCAGCGGGGGGAGATGCTGAAACTGGCTGCAATGGAAAGTCCGTCGTCGCTGTCCCTAACGGCGCGTCTCGCTATTCGCTGCGCGTTCCTGGGAGCTGCCGCGTTCGTGATCCTGCTGCTCGCTGCCACCCGCAGCGAGGCTGCCACCAGGACCGACACCCGGCCGCCGCACTCCCCAGTCCCGGTCTCCAAGAC
>DASWDC010000311.1:0-5356 GCA_036395655.1 Actinomycetota bacterium
CTGGAGCAGGACGGACGCATCATGCCGGGCGCCTTCGCCACCACCCTGCACCAGTTCTCCAACCAGCTTCACCAGTACCAGATGCAGCCGCACCAGATCACCATCCCGGAGCGCCCGCCGATCGTCACCCTGGACGTCTACCGCCGCCGGCGCGAAGCCCAGCCCGCCGGGCAGGGGTGAGGCGCATGGGTGGGATCCCGCTCGCCGAGGCCGGCGCGGCGCTCGTCCGCCTCGACCCGGCGGTGCTGTTCAGCGACGTCGACGGGACCCTGGTCGGCCGGGACGGCTCGCTGTTCGCCGACCTGGACGGTGGGCTCACCCTGGCGGCGGCCGAGGCGCTGGTCGCCGCCAAGGCCGGCGGGCTCGACGTGGTGCTGGTGTCCGGCCGCAACGAGGCGCAGCTGCGCGAGGCGAACCGGCTGCTCGGCCTGCGCGACGCGATCGGCGAGCTTGGCACCGTGCTGGTGCTCGGCCGCCAGGTCGAGCTGCTCTGGGGTGCGACGCCCCGCGAGCTGGGCGCGACCCCCCATGAGGCGCTGGAGCGCTCCGGCGCGACCGACCTGGTGCTGACCACGTTCGGGCGCTCGATCGAGCCGCACGCACCCTGGCACCTCGGCCGGGTCGGCACCGCGCTGCTGCGCGGCCGGGTCAACCCGGCCGAGGTGGAGGCGGTCCTGGCGGCGGCCGGGATGGGCTGGGTCCGCTTGCTGGACAACGGCCGCCTGCGCGGCGCCTACCCGCAGCTCAGCGGCGAGGGTCCCGCCCACGCCTACCACCTGCTCCCCGCCGGGGTGAGCAAGGCCGCCGCGGCCGCGGCCTACCTGGAGCGCCGGGGCCTGCGTGCCAGCCAGGCCGCCGCGATTGGCGACAGCCCCGCCGACCTGGGACTGGCCGGCTCGGTGGGCGCGGCCTTCCTGGTCCAGAACGGCGCCTGGGCCGCCGCGGCGGACACCGGCGAAGCGGGCAACGGCGCGGATACCGGGACACCCGTGATCGTCACGCCCTCCAGCGCGGGCCAGGGCTTCGCCGAAGCTGTCCACGCGCTGCTCGATCACCGAAAGCGGGCGGAGCCTGGGTAGCTTGGGCGGCGGATGGGTAAGTTGGGAGGAACCCGCGGCAGGCGGCGACGCGAAGGGCGGATCCGATGGCTGAGCTGGTAGTGGCGTCCAACCGGGGACCGGTGCAGTTCGAGATCGACGACGAGGGCACCCTGACCTGCGGACGTGGCGCCGGCGGCATGGTCGCCGCGCTGGGGCCGGCGCTGGCCGGGCAGGGCGGCACCTGGGCCGCCGCGGCGATCACCGAGGGGGACCGGGTCGCCGCCCGGCAGGTGGCACGCAGCGGCCGGGTGCGCCAGGTGCAGCTGCCGCAGGGCCCCATCCGGCTGCGCAGCCTGGTGATCGATCCGAGGCAGTACCAGAACTACTACAACCGGGTGTCCAACCGGACGCTGTGGTTCCTGCAGCACTACCTCTTCGACGCGCCCCGCCATCCCCGCTTCGACCAAGGCTTCCGCACGGCCTGGCGGGACTACCGCGAGGTCAACCAGGCGTTCGCCGCCGCCTGCGACAGCGAGGCCAGCCAGGGCGCGCAGGTGTTCGTGCAGGACTACCACCTGGCGCTGACCCCGGCGCTGCTGCGGGCTCGCCGCCCGGAACTGCACATCGCGCACTTCACCCACTGCCCCTGGGCCGACCCGGGCTACTTCACGATGCTGCCCTCAACGACCGCCTACGAGTTCGTCGAGGGGATGCTCGGCGCCGACCTGATCGGCTTCCTGGTGCCGCGCTGGGCGCGGAACTTCCTGCGCTGCTGCGAGGAGCTGGGCTTCGAGGTGAACCGCAGGGCTCAGACGGTGCGCGCCCCTGACGGCCGCGACGCGCGGGTGCGCGCCTACCCGCTCGGGGTCGATGACGGCGACCTGCGCGCCCGCGTCGCCGAACCCGACGTCCAGGCACAGCGCCGCAGCCTCCGCGACCTGGCGCGGGGCCGCAGCCTGATCGTCCGGGTGGACCGCATGGAGCTGTCCAAGAACATCCTGCGGGGCCTGGACGGCTACACCATGCTGCTGGAGCAGAACCCCCGCCTGCGCGGCCGGGTGGTCCACTTCGCGCTCGCCTACGCCTCCCGCCGCGACCTGCCCGAGTACCAGGCCTACACCGCCGAGGTCCGCCACGCGGTCGACGCGATCAACGAGCGCTTCCGCACCCGGAGCTGGGAGCCGGTGCGGCTGGAACTGCGCGACAACTACCCGCGCGCACTCGCCGCCATGGCCGAGGCCGACGTGCTGCTGGTCAACCCGGTGTGGGACGGCATGAACCTGGTCGCCAAGGAAGGCATGGCGGTGAGCGAACGCGACGCCGTCCTGGTCCTGTCGCGCAATGCCGGCGCCGCCGACGACCTGGCCGAGGGCGCCCTGCTGGTCAACCCCTTCGACACCGCCGAGCTGGCCGCCAGCCTCGCCAGCGCCGTGACGATGCCCGCCGCCGACCGCGCCAAGCGGGCGGCCCTGCTGCGGACCCAGGCCAGCGCCCTGCCGCCCCAGGACTGGTTCGCCGCCCAGCGCAACGACCTCGAACGCATGGGTCGGACCCGCTCCTAGATGTCCTTGTAGTTCCCGCCGATCACCACGTGCAGGGCGATGTCGCGGGACAGGCTGGAGGGTGCCGGCGCGATCACCTTGAAGGCGGGGAAGCGCGCCTGGAGGGCGAGCGCGTCGGCCTGGTGGCCCTCGGTGTAGTAGATCCGCGAGACGGTGAAGTGCCCGAAGGCGGTCTGCGTGGCGACCACGTCGTAGCCGGCGGCACGCAGCTTGTCGGCCACCTGGTGGGCCAGGCCGGGGACGAAGACGCCGTTGAGGACCTGCACGGTCACGCCCGCGACCCGCGGCAGGGTGGTGGTCGAGACGCTGGCCGTCGTCGCCGGCTCGCTGCTGGGCGGGACCATGGAGGTCGTGGTCGCCGCCGGGGCCGGGGCGGACGTCGGTGGGGCTCCCAGCAGCCCGCCGAGCGTCGTGGAGGTGGCCGCGGGCGCGGAGCTGACCGAGGCCGTGGCCTTGGCGGCGCGGTGCGGCTGCGCCCGGCTCAGCTGGTCGACCGCGATGAACACGGCGAGGAACACCGCGAACACCGCCGCCGCGCGAGCGGTCGGACCGGGACGCACTCCCACCTCCTAGAGCCGTGAACCCGACGTAGGGATCGAGCCTACGTCAACGGCGTTGCCGATGCCGGGAAGCTCGCTGTTCCCGTAGCTGGCCGACCAGGGCCGGCTCGGCGGCGAGCGCGGCCGGGTCGTCGATCACCCGGCTGAGCAACTGGTAGTACGCGGTCGGGTGGAGGCCGAACTCACGCCGGATGGCCTCTTCCTTGGCGCCGGCGTGTTTCCACCAGCGCCGTTCGAACGCGAGGACGGAAAGGTCCCGCTCGGTCGCCATTCGCTCCCCCTCACGACGGTTCTATTGAAAGGCTCCCCGTCTAAACCGGGTAATTCTGCGCAGCCACGCATCGGTGAAATCGTCGATCTTCGCCATACCGGAAGGCCCAACATGTAGTGGTTGGCGGGACACTAACTCCCACATCTTGTGGAAATCAAGGCTTGACTTGACAGGATCGCGAACTGTGGAACGCTGAGCACGTGATTTGGCAGTTCGCTCCAGAGCGGGTAAAGTCCACGCCGTTTGGTCACGGAATGGTCTCTCACCGGTAACAGCCGAATCCTGCGTCACCGGCGCGGGAGTGGGCACCGCACCAGAACCATGACAGTGCGACCAGCGCGGCCTCTCCACCCCCGGAGAGGAGGGCACCCCCGTCCATCGCCCGCTCCGCCCACAGGCTCGATCGAAGGAGGCTGGGCTTGCCGTTCGGAAAAGGCCGTCGACACGGACTCGCGCTGCGGCTCCTGCTTCTCGCAGCCGTCGCGCTCCCGTTGACGACACTGTCGCTGACAATCCAGAACGGCGCCCAGGCGGCCCCCACCCGGACCGCGCAGCTCAAGGCGCAGCTCGACAAGCTCAACCAGCGGGCCGACCAGCTGGTCGAGGCCTACGACCAGGCCAACGCCGGCCTTGCCCGCACCCGCGGCCTGCTCGGCTCCCTGAAGACGGACGAGGCCGACGCCGGCCAGACCCTGCAGGGGCTGCAGCAGCGCGTCGGCGAGCGCGCGGCCGTCGCCTACATGGAGGGGCCCGGCAACGCCCTCGCCGAGCTGCTCAACGGCAGCAACCCGGCCGACACCATCGACCGGATGCAGATCCTCAACCTGCTGGCGCAGCAGGACGGCGACCTCGCCGCCGCCCTCCGGGTCGCGGGCAGGAACTTCGGCGCCCGCAGGGCCGCCCTGGTGGCGGCAGAGAAGGGCCAGGCCGCCGAGGTTGACGCGCTCGCCGGCAAGAAGGCCGCGGCCGAGGCAGCCGTGGCCAAGACCCAGCGGCTGCTCAACAGCCTCCAGGCGGCCGACCGCACGGCCCTGCTGGGCGCGGTCAACGGCGCCTCCTCGGGGAGCCTCCCGCCGATCACCGCCAGTGGCGCGGTCGCGAAGGTGCTGCGGTACGCCGAAGCCCAGGTCGGCAAGCCCTACGCCTTCGGCGCCGCCGGGCCGAGTGCCTTCGACTGCTCCGGCCTCACCATGATGGCCTGGGCCCAGGCCGGCGTCTCACTCCCCCACACCGCCGCCGGCCAGTACGACGTCATCTCCCACGTCTCCACGAGCCAGATCAGGCCCGGCGACCTGCTCTTCTACTACTCCCCCATCTCCCACGTCGCGATCTACGTCGGCAACGGGATGCAGATCGCCGCCACCCATACCGGCGACTTCGTCAGGCTCCAGGCGATCCACTCCGGGCTGGTCGGCGCCGGCCGGCCCTGAGCCTCCCACCCCACCGCGCCTCCC
Organism: Actinomycetota bacterium; assembly: GCA_036395655.1. Lineage (GTDB taxonomy): Bacteria > Actinomycetota > CALGFH01 > CALGFH01 > CALGFH01 > DASWDC01. The sequence continues at coordinate 4,888 of DASWDC010000311.1, forward strand.
TCCTCCCACGCGCCTCCCGAAGAACGAAACGAAGTTCCCCCATGCTGAAGGCCCTGTGACGTCACAGGGCCTTCAGCATCTCCGTGCAGCGGCGTGTGCGAGCTGGGATCAGGGGAACAGGCCGCGGGTGCGGTGCGCCTCGGCGACCCGGCCGACGCCGATCACCTGGGCGGCCTGGCGCATGCTGAGCTTGCGCTCCTGCGCGAGGGCGGTGACCTCCTCGTAGGCGCGCTCCATCACCGCACGCATGCGGGTGGTGACGTCCTCGCCGGACCAGAAGTAGGCCTGCAGGTCCTGGACCCATTCGAAGTACGACACCGTCACCCCGCCGGCGTTGGCGAGGATGTCCGGCACCACCAGGCAGTCGTTGTCGTCCAGGACCTTGTCGGCCGACGGGGTGGTGGGGCCGTTGGCGCCCTCCACCACGATGCGGGCCTTGACGCGGTCGACGTTGTCGGAGCGGATCACG
>DASWDC010000312.1:0-4955 GCA_036395655.1 Actinomycetota bacterium
TGATCCGCGACCTCGCCGCCGAACACGGCTGGCCGCTGCGGCGCCTCATCGCGCGAGCCCCCAGCCTGGAGGAGACCTTCCTGCGGCTGCAGGCCACCGCCGCCGCCACCGCCGACGGCGCGGCCCCAGTCTCGGCCGCCGCCGAACCGCAACGGTCTCCTGAGGGGGTGCCGCGGTGAGCGGAACGGTGAGCGCGCTGCCACGGTGGACCACGATTCCGGAGCGTGCCGAATGAGCGAGACACTGCGGGCACCCACCGGGACCATCTACGACCGGGGCTACCGGCACTACGACGGACCCAGGGAGGGCCGCTCCAGAGGGGTGCGGGCGATTGTGGTCGCCAGCATCCGCCGCGCGCTCGGCCTGCGTCGCGGCTGGAAGACCAAGGTGGTGCCGTTCGGGCTGCTGGTGCTCGCGTTCGCCCCGGCGGCCGCGTTCGTCGGCATCCGGGTGGTGGTCGGCGAGGCCGCCGGCCAGTTCATCGGCTACGGCCAGTACCTGCGCATCGTCTCGCTGCTGATGCTGCTGTTCGCCGCCACCGCCGGGCCCGAGATCCTCTGCCCCGACCGGCAGACGCATACGCTCACGCTGATCCTGACCCGCCCGGTGACCCGCTTCGACTACCTGCTCGCCAAGCTCGTGGCGCTGGCGCTGGTGATCGGCCTGATCGCGCTGCTGCCGCTGCTCACGCTGTTCATCGGCAACGTGATCACGGCCCCGCACGCCGCCACCTACCTGCGCCACAACCTCGGCGACCTCGGCAGGATCATGGTCGCCGGCGCGACGCTGACAGTCTTCTTCACCGCCGTGAGCCTGGCCGCCGCGAGCCTGACCGAGCGGCGCAGCGCGGCGATCGCCGGGCTGCTCGGCACCTTCCTCGGCTCCGCCGCGGTGACCAACAGCATCTATTTCGCCTCCAGCTTCAGCGGCCGCCGCTGGGTGCTGCTGCTGTCGCCGCTGAACCAGCAGTCCCGCTTCGTGACCTGGGTGTTTGATTTGCGGAGCGGCGCCCCGTCGGCCACCAACTTCGCCGGGGCCACCTGGCTGGCCGCCATGCTGGTGGTGATCGCCGGGTCGCTCGCCCTGCTCGCCTGGCGGATCATGCGGGTGCAGGCATGACGGCGGCAGGCACCGCCCCAGCCAGCCCCGCCGCCCCGGGCGCGGCGGCGACGTCCGGTCCAGCGCCCGTCGCCGAGCTGCGGCACGTCTCCAAGTGGTACGGGGACGTGGTCGCCGTCGCCGACCTCTCGTTCGAACTGTGGCCGGGGGTGACTGGCCTGCTCGGGCCGAACGGCGCCGGCAAGACCACCTCGCTGAAGGCGCTCTGCGGGCTGCTGCGGCCCTCCCAGGGAGAGGTGCGCGTGTTCGGCAGGACGCTCGCCGGCGACTCCGCCCTGTACCGGTCGATCGGGGTGGTCCCGGACGGGGACCGCCTCTACCCGCGCCTGACGGTCCGCTCCTATGTTCGGCTGCACGCGGACCTGCAGGGCCTGGAGCGCCCCGGAGCCGCCGCCGAACGCGCCATCGGCGAGGTCGGCATGGAGGCGCTGGCCGAGCGCCGCCTCAAGGGCCTCTCCAAGGGCGAACGCCAGCGCACCAAGGTCGCCGGCGCGATCGTGCACCAGCCCTCCCTACTGGTGCTGGACGAGCCCATGACCGGCATGGACCCGGGCCAGCGCGCCCATTTCATGGACCTGGTCCGCGTGCTCGGCGCCGCCGGGGTGACCGTGCTGGTCTCCAGCCACATCCTCGCCGAGGTGGAGCGGCTCGCCTCGCAGGTGCTGGTGCTGGTTGGCGGCCGCCTCGCCGCCGAGGGCGACTACCACGCCATCCGCGACCTGATGGAGGACCAGCCGCGCACTGTGATGGTGCGGGCCGACGAGCCGCGGCGGCTCGCGCCAGGCCTGATCGCCCTGCCCACCACCGTCGCGGTCGAGGTGGACGGCGAGGCGCTGCAGGCCCGCACCCGCTCGGTGGCCGCCTTCGCCACCGCCCTCCCCCGCCTCGCCCACGATCAGGACGTCAGCCTGCGCGAGGTCCGCACCACTGACGAGTCCCTGGAGCAGGTCTTCCGCTACTTGGTGAGGCGGCGCTGATGACCCGAAGCCTTGCCCTCTTCCGCTTCAGCTTCGCGGAGCTGCTCGGCGGCCGCTTCCGGCGGCTGCTGGTGGTGCTGCTGCTGGTGGTGGTGTCGCTGCTGCTGCCGGCGTTGCTCAACTCCGCCTCGGACCCATCGGACTTCATGCTGGGGCTGTTCAGCAACGTGGTCCTGCCGATCGCGCTGCCGGTGGTGAGCCTGGTGTTCTCGACCGCGGCGCTCGGCGGCGAGCTGCGCGACGGGACCATCACCAACCTGGTCCTCAAACCGCTGTCGCGGGCCTCGATCCTGGCGGTCGAGTACCTGTCCGCGCTGGTGGCGACCCTGGCGGTGCTGCTGCCGGCGCTGGTCGCCGCGCAGCTGCTCGCCGCCCACGGCCTCGGTCTCGCCGCCCTGCTGAAGGGCATGCTGCTGGCGACCGTCCTGGCCGCGGCCGCCTACTGCGCGCTCGGCATGGCGCTGTCGCTTTGGGCCTCCCGCGCGCTGCTGATCGGGCTGGTCTACGCGGTGGTCTGGGAGGGTGCGGTGGTGGGCGCGGCGCCCGCCGCGTCGTCGCTGTCGGTGCGCGGCTATGCCGAGGGGGTCCTGGACGCCATCCTGCGCGGCAGCGGCGGCCCCACCCTGGATGCCCGCCTGGGTCCGGTCAGCGCGACCCTCCTGGCCCTGATCGTCACCGTGGGGGCTCTGGCACTGGCGGTCCGGCGCCTGGCCCGGATGGACTTCCGCTGACCTCTGGGAGCGGCATCGCCATTGCCGCCTCTGGCTCTCGGATGGCGCCCATGGCGGCGAACAGGCCGGGGCGCAGCAGGCGGGTGGTGGCGACGACGGCGAGGAGCAGCAGGCCGGTGGCGGCGGTGACGGCGGGCAGGCCGACGCGGTCGCCGAGCCAGCCCTGGATGACCAGGCCGAGGGCGTGGCCGCCGCCGACGCAGAGCATGAACAGGCTGGCGACCCGGGCGCGGAGGGCACGCGGGGCGCGCAGCTGGCAGACCGTGCTGGTCCCTGAGAGCACTGCCAGGTAGCAACAGCCGAGCAGCAGGATCCCGACGACCGCCAAGGGGAACCGGGGCGCCAGCCCGTAGGCCGCGGCGAGCGGCCCCACCAGCAGCAGCGCGCCGAGCAGCAGGCGTCCCCGGCCGATCCTGGCGGCCAGCGGCCCGGCGGCCAGAGCTGCCGCGACCGCCCCGGCACCCTGCGCGGTGACCAGGGCCGAGGTCCCGGCGGCGCCCCGGTGGAACACCTTGATCGCGACCGCCGGGACCAAGCCGATGAACGGCGACACCAGGAAGGTCGTCGCGAGCAGCAGCAACAGGGCGGTACGGATGCCGGCGTCCCGGCGCGCGGCGGCGACCCCTTCGGCGATGGTGTGCCAGACCCGCCTGAGGCCGCCGTCCCTCCGCGCCAGCGGCGGGACCCGGACCAGGGCGAGCGACGCGAGCACCGCGCCGAAGCTCACCGCGTTGGCCCAGAACGCCGCGGCCAGGCTCCAGGCGGTGATCACCAGCCCGGCCAGCGCCGGGCCGACCACCCGCCCGAGGTTCCATTGCGCCGCGCCGAGGCTCATGGCGCCGAGCAGTTCCTCCTGCGGCACCAGGTCCGGAGTCATGGCCGAGGTCGCCGGCATGTAGAACGCGACCGCCGTGCCCTCCAGCAGCACGATCACCGCGACCGCGGTGAGGCTCAGATGATGGCTGGCGGCCAGGACCGCGAGCCACCCGGCGAGCACGGTCTCGAGCAGGGCGATCGTGGCCAGGTAGCGGCGGCGGTCGAAGTGGTCGGCGAGCGCCCCGCCGATCGGGCCGAGCAGCACCGACGGCGCGTAGGTCAGCGCCGCGATCGTCCCGGTCCAGGCGGCCTTGCCGGTCGTCTGGGTGACGTAGACGCCGACTGCGACCGTCTCCATCCAGGTGCCGATGTTGGAGACGAACGCCCCGGTCCAGATGGTCGCGAACGCTCGGTGCCGCAGCGGCCGGAACGGGGAGACCCGGCCAGGCGCATGACCGGAAGGGGAGGCGGGAGTCACGGGACCACGGTAGTCCCGGCCGGCAAGGCGAATTGCCCGCAGTGCGACATGTGGAGATTCCCGCGACCCGCCTGGAGCGGCTACCCTGCCCCTATGACACTCCTCAAGCTCAACGAGCCGCCCACCCTGGATCGGCCGTTCCTGGTCGTGCACCTGTCCGGGTGGACGGACGCGGGCATGGCCGGCGAGGCGGCGAGCGCGTTCCTGCGTGCCCGCTGGAACGCGCGGTCGCTGGGGGAATTCGACCCGGACGAGCTGATCGACTACCGTGCCCGCCGCCCGGTCGTGCAGCTCGCCAGCGGCCACATCGAAGCGGTGACCTGGGCGCGGATCGAGCTGTCGGTCGCCGCCGAGATCGAGGGGGGCCGCTCGGCGGTGCTGCTCACCGGTCCGGAGCCGGACTTCCGCTGGCACGCCTTCGTCGAGCGGGTGGTCGAGGTCTGCGAGCTGCTCGAGATCGAGGAGGTGTTCGGGCTCGGCGCCTTCCCGGCGCCGGCGCTGCACACCAACCCGGTCGCGGTGGTCGGCACCTCCAAGGACCCCGAACTGGCCGCGAGGCTGGAGACCGTCCCGTCGATCGTGGAGCTGGCCGCCGGCATCCAGACCGTGCTCGAGGACCGCCTCCATCTGGCCGGCATCCCCGCCACCGGCCTGTGGGCCCGGGTGCCGCCGTACCTGGCGGGCGGGACCCACCCACCGGCCGCGCTGGCGCTGGTGCGCACGGTTGGGCGCCTCGCCGGGGTCGAGATCGACACCACCGAGCTGGAGGCCGCCGCCAAGGACCACCTGGAGCAAGTCGAGGCGGCCATCCGCGAGCGGCCCCAGATCGCCGAG
>DASWDC010000313.1:0-14447 GCA_036395655.1 Actinomycetota bacterium
TCGCCGGGCAGTGGATCCGCCCCGACCACTACGGCGACCCCGCCGCCGAGGTCCGCAACGTCCGCGGAGGAGTCGGCATCATCGACGTCACCCCGCTCGGCAAGCTCGACCTGCGCGGCCCGGACGTGCCGAAGCTACTGAACCTGCTCTACGTCAACAAGTGGTCGAAGCTCGACGTCGGCTCGGTCCGCTACGGGGTGATGTGCGCCGAGGACGGCGTGGTGCTGGACGACGGCGTCACCGGCCGCCTGGAGGAGGGTCGCTGGCTGATGACCACCACCTCCTCGGGCGCCGCCACGGTCTGGGAATGGGTCGAGAACTGGCTTCAGACCGAACATGCGGACTGGCAGGTGCACGTCACCCCGGTCACCACCGCCTACGCCAGCATCAACGTGGCCGGCCCAAAATCCCGGGAGCTGCTGGAGCGGATCAGCGAGGGGGTGGACCTCTCCCCGGAGGCGTTCCCCTACATGCGGGTGCGGCTGGCGACCATCGCCGGGGTGGCGGACTGCTTCATGTGGCGGATCGGCTTCACCGGCGAGCTGTCCTACGAGATCCACGTGCCCGCCGCCTACGGCCTGCACGTCTGGGAGACGCTCATGACACGGGGCGCGGACCTCGGGATCGCGCCGTTCGGGGTCGAGGCGCAGCGGATCATGCGCCTGGAGAAGGGTCATTTCATCGTGGGGCAGGACACCGACGGGCTCACCAAGGCGTTCAGCGCCGCCCTGGACTGGGCCGTGAAGCTGGACAAGGACGACTTCGCCGGCAAGCCGGAGCTGGTCTGGCAGCGCGAGCACGCCGACGCCGTCAGCCTCAACGGCGACCTACGGCTGGTCGGCCTGCAGCCGGTCGACGGCCAGCTGGTCCCGGCGGAGGCGAGCCTGATCGTCGAGGGTGAGAAGCAGATCGCCGGGCGGATCACCTCCAGCCGGATGTCGCCGACGCTGGGCCGCTCGATCTGCCTCGGGCAGGTCGCGCCGCACCTGGCCGCGCCCGGCACCGAGGTCACCGTGCAGCTGCCCGACGGGCGCCGCGCTCCCGCCCAAGTGATGGAACATCTCGCCCATTTCGACCCGGAGGGGGTGCGCCTGCGTGGCTGAGGCAACCGTGAACGCCCCCATCGCCCGGAGCCCCATCCCCCAGCCGGCGCCGACCGCGGTCGTGGACGGCTGGGAGGTCCACGCCGGGCACTCCAGCGCGCCGTTGCGGCTGGTCGACTGCACCCCGCTGGCCAAGGTCCTGGTCCGCGCCCGGCCGGGCAGCGCGGTCGCGGCCAGCCTCGGCGTCGGCTTCGGCCACGCCGTCCGGGACGGGCACGGTACGCTGGTGGTGGGCTCCGGGCCGGACGAGTGGCTGCTGCTGGCCGCCCCCGGCCAGGAGGCCGAGGTCGCCGCGCGGGTCCGCGCCACTCCCTCCGGCACGAGCACGGACACCTTGGTGAGTGTCGTTGAGGTGTTCAGCCACGGACGGGCGCTGGTCCGGCTGACGGGGACGGCCGCGTCGAAGCTGCTCGCCAAGGTCTGCGCGGTCGACTTCGCGGACCGGGTGACGCCCGACGGCAACGCGTTTCGCACCGCCGTTGCGAAGATCGCAACAGACGTCATCCGCGACGACCTCGATGGGCAACGCTCGTACCTGCTGCACTGCGAGCGCTCCTCGGGGCAGTACCTGTACGAGGCGCTGCTCGACGCCGGGGCCGAGTTCGGCGTCGAGCGCGACGGCTTTGCCGGGAGCGGCTCTGCCGGAAATGGCTTCACCGGAAGGGAGCATTGAGAGATGTCCAGCGTTACCGGTCCCGTGACCGACCTGGAGATCGCGCGCCAGGCAACCCCCAAGCCCCTGTCGGAGATCGCCGCGCATATGGGGCTCGGCGAGCACCTGCTGGAGCCCTACGGCGAGGGCGTCGCCAAGGTGAAGCTGGAGGCGATCGGCGACCTGGCCGACCGGCCCAAGGCCCGCTACGTGGTGGTCTCGGCGATCACCCCGACGCCGCTCGGCGAGGGCAAGACCACCACCACGGTCGGGCTCGGGCAGGCGTTCTCGCATCTCGGCAAGCGCGCCACGGTGGCGATCCGGCAGCCGTCGATGGGCCCGACCTTCGGCATCAAGGGCGGCGCGGCTGGGGGCGGCTACAGCCAGGTCGTGCCGATGGAGCTGCTCAACCTGCACCTGACCGGCGACATGCACGCGGTCACCGCCGCCCACAACCTGCTGGCCGCGATGATCGACAACCACATCTACCAGGGCGACGAACTGGGCATCGTGCAGCACGACGTGACCTGGCGCCGGGTGCTGGACGTCAACGACCGGGCACTGCGCAACATCGTCCTCGGCCTCGGCTCGCGCCTGGACGGGCAGCCGCGCCAGAGCGGCTTCGACATCACCGCCGCCTCCGAGGTGATGGCGGTGCTGGCGCTGTCCACCTCGCTGCGGGACATGCGCCAGCGGCTTGCCCGGGTGGTGATCGGCTACAACCGCCACGGCGAGGCGATCACCGCCGAGCAGCTCAAGGCCGCCGGGGCGATGACGGTGATCATGCGCGAGGCGATCAAGCCGAACCTGCTGCAGACCATGGAGAACACGCCCGTCCTGGTGCATGCCGGGCCGTTCGGCAATATCGCCCATGGCAACTCCTCGGTGGTCGCCGACCTGATCGGCATTCACGGCGGCGACTACCTGGTCACTGAGGCCGGGTTCGGCGCCGACATCGGCGCGGAGAAGTTCTTCAACATCAAGTGCCGCACCTCCGGGCTGGTCCCGGACGCGGCGGTGGTGGTGGCGACCATCCGGGCGCTCAAGGCCCATTCGGGCAAGCACCGCGTCGTCGCCGGCAAGCCGCTGCCGGCCGCCCTGCTCCAGGAGAACCCCGACGAGGTGCATCTCGGCGGCGCGAACCTCCGCAAGCAGATCGAGAACATCCGCCTGCACGGCGTCACCCCGGTGGTGGCGATCAACGCCTTCCCGGGCGACCACCCCTCAGAGCACGAGGCGGTCCGCGAGATCGCCGCGTCCCTGGGGGTCCGCTCGGCGGTCTGCACCCACTGGGCCGACGGCGGCCGTGGTGCGGCCGAGCTGGCCGAGGCGGTCGCGGAGGCGGCCGAGGAGCCGAGCCAGTTCCGCTTCCTCTACCCCGACGAGGCCAGCCTCCGGGAGAAGATCGAGACGATCGCCACCAGGGTCTACGGCGCCGACAGCGTCGAATATGACCTGGTCGCCAGCCGCCAGCTCGACACCTACGAGCGCAACGGCTTCGGCAACCTGCCGGTCTGCATTGCCAAGACGCACCTTTCGATCTCCTCCGACCCCACACTGAAGGGCGCGCCGACCGGCTGGGTGCTGCCGGTGCGGGAGGTCCGCGCCTCGGTTGGGGCTGGCTTTGTCTACCCCATCTGTGGTGATATGCGTACGATGCCTGGCCTCGGTTTGCACCCGGCTGCCGAGCGGATCGACATTGACCAGCACGGGGAGATCGTGGGGTTGTCATGATGATCCGATCCCATCCACCGATGGCATGGGAACCGCAGGACCCCAGCACCAGGTCCAGCGAGGGTGGCGGCGCCGGGGGCGGGTACCTCGACGCGCCGCTGTGCAGCTTCCTCGACCAGATCGCGGCCAGAGCGCCGGCGCCCGGCGGGGGCGCGGCGGCGGCGATGACCGTTGCCATGGCCGCCGCGCTGGTGGCGATGTCCGCCCGCTTCGCCACCTCGCACCTCGACGCCGCCACCGACCTCTGCACCCACGCCGAGGTGCTGCGCGCCCGGGTGGCGCCGCTCGCCCAGGCCGACGCCGCCGCCTACCAGCGGGTCGTCGAGGCGATGCGCCTTCCGGGAAAGCCGAGTGCCAAGGCCGCCAAGGCCCGCAACCACGCCATCCGCAAAGCCATGGACGGCGCCGCCGAGGTCCCGCTGCGCGTCGCCGAGATCGGCGTGGACGTGGCCAAGCTGGCCGCGACCCTGGCCCGCGACGGCAACCCGAACCTGCGCGGCGACGCCGCCACCGCCGGCCAGCTCGCCGCCGCCGGCGCCCGCGCCGCCGCCACCCTGGTGGCCATCAACGTCGGCGCCGACGACCCGCGCACCCTGCGCGCCGGGCGCATGGCCGACGCCGCCGGCCAGTCAGCAGCGGAGACGCTCCCGGGCGGCGCCTGACGCTGAGGGGGCGGCGCCCGCGGCGGAGCTCCGCCCCCTCGGCATCACAGCTTCCGTGTCCTGGCTACCCGGGCGTCACTTGGGAGTGCCGGTGCCGCCGGTGCAGGCAGCGCCGGGCTCGGGAGTCTGGGGGCCCTGGCGGTATTTGGCGACGAACTCGCTGAGCTTGGGGTCGTTGGCGGAGCGGAAGCGTTCCTGGGTGCTCCAGGCCGAGGCGACCACCGGGGCTGGCAGGCCCGGATACGGGCTGACCAGCACGTAGGTCTGGGCGTGGGCCATGCTGGCGAGACGCTGGACCTGATCGGTGGGGAGGTCTGGGCGGTAGGTGATCCAGACGGTGCCGTGCTCCATCGAGTGGACCGCGTTCTCATTGTGCAGCGGCTGGCCGTAGTAGCCGCAGTTCTGCCAGACGGGGTTGTGGTCGCCGCCGACCGGCGGGGTCTGCTTGTAGTGCACCGCCGTGGTGACGTGGTTGCGGCTGAGGGTTCCGAAGGTCTTCACCTTGTCATAGGGGAAGCTGTTGCTCTGCGCCTGGATCAGCAGGACGCCGCCGACCACGACGCCGATCAGCACCAGCGGGATGACGATCGCGTAGATCCGCTGCCGCTGGCGGCGCCGGCGCTCGGCTTCCTTCCGGCTGGCGGCGGACGGGCGCCGCTTGGCCGCCTGCTTGGCGGTCTGCTGCTTGCCCTGCTTGGCCGCCTGCTGCTTTGGCTGCTTTGGCGCCTGCTGCTTGCTCATCTGCGATCCTCGAAGCGCTCAGGGTCGGGGGTGGCGGATCCACGCACGAATTCTGTGCGGAAATCGGTCTCGCCACCAAGCATACGTCCCCCGGCGTCGCGGCGTGCGTCGCGGCGTGCGCGGCGGCGGGCCACCACCCGGGTGAACCCCAGCGTGCGGCCGGCGTCGCGGGCGAGGGCCTCGGCCAGCGCCGGGCGGCGCTCCCAGCGGAGCCAGTCGTGCCAGCCGCCGGGTACCAGGTCGGCGAGCTGGACCTCGACCAGACCGGACCGCGCCCAGTGCGACGCCCACCAGCGCGGGCTGTGGAAGGAGCCGTACTCCGGGTCCCAGCACGACCGCAGCGGCGGCGGGAAGCCGCCCGCCGCGCCGGGCTCGGCCTCGACTTCGGCGGCCACGCCTGGCACCACCACGCCGAGCTGGCCCTCCGGCCGCAGGAACCGGGTGAGGTAGCCGAGGTAGAGGTCGTCGGTGCCAAAACGGCGGTAGGCGCCCACGCTGACCACCGCGTCGAAGAAGCCGTCCGGGAACGGCAGCGCGTGCGCCTCCAGCCGCAACGGGAAGACCAGGGCCCCAAGGCCCGTGTCGCCGGCCCGGCGCCAGTTGGCCGCCGGCTCGGCTCGCGCGTCGCCGGCCCAGACCTGGACGCCGAACTCCCTGGCCAGAAAGATCGAGCTGGCGGCCCGGTCGCACCCGAGGTCGAGCACCCGCATCCCGGCGGAAAAGGTCATCGCCTGGCAGAGCGCCGCGGTCAACCGTTCCCGCAGCCAATCCGTGCCGCCTTCAGGTTCAACCTCTCGTTGAGCTTCTGGTTCCGCCGCCGTCGCTGGCGTTTGAATACCGCGCGCCCGCGCCGCCAATTCGAGCAGACGGGCGGCGGCCTGCGGCTGGCGCTCCAGTCCGAGCGCGGGTACGAACAGCGCGGCGAGGGTGATGGGGTCGGGCTGGCGCTGGTTCTGCTCCAGCCGGCAGATCTGCGCCTCGCTGTAGCCCACGGCCAAGCCGAGCTGCCGTTGCGTCAGGCGGGCCCGCCGCCGCAGGAATTTCAGCTCCTCACCAAAAGTTACGAGAGTATTGAAGGCGCCAAGAGCGACCCTGGCCTGCTCAGTCGCCAACCAGTATTTTCCTTTCATGTGGACGTTTCGGTGCGGCGTATGCGGACTCTGTCAAGAAATGTCAACGAAGGCAAGCGGCCGTGCTATGCAATGCGCGAGCGACGACACAACAAGCCAAGGGGTCGAAATATGGAAATCGGAAAGCTCTCCCCCGCCGAACGAATTATCGCGCTGTTTGGGGTGCTCCTGCTAATCGACTCGTTCATCCCCTGGTTCCGGATCTGCATCTCTTTTCTCACCATCAGCCGCTGCGGCTCGCATAACGCCTGGGACAAGGGCCTGAGCCTTATCGCCGTCCTGCTCGCCGTGCTCATGGTCGCCCAGATCGCCGCCACGAGGTTCGCCTCGGTCAAGCTGCCGAACCTCGGCAGCCTCACCTGGGGCCAGGTCCACCTGATCGCCGGCGTCGCGGTGCTGGTGCTGGTGCTGCTGCAGTTCATCGTCGGCGACAGCGGCGTGCATCGCTACTTCGGCATCTACCTCGGCATCCTCTTCTCCCTCGGCCTCGCCTACGGCGCCCTGCAGCGCAGCCGCGAGCCCGAGCCCCTCGCCACCTCGTAGCGCCACCACTCCGTTGCCGGAGGGCGCCGCGGCGGCATCTCCCCGATGCCCGCGGCGCCCTCCATCGCATACGCCCGACATGTGAAGCTGGCCGGACCTCTCGCGTCTCCTGCGATTGATGACGTATATTGCGGTATCAGCGCGGATGGCCGTGAATTTCGCGCACTCACGGTGGGAACGTGGCAACGGGGCGCGGGCGTGGAGGGCCGTCGATGGGTGTCGCGCAGACCTCCCGGGTTGCCGCCGAGCATCTTGCCGAGCATCTTGGGGAAGGGGCGGCGCGCAGCGAGCGGTTCATCCTGCGGGCGTTCACCTTCGGCCGGGTCGCGGTCCTCGTCCAGGCCACGATCGCGACCGCGGCCGCATGGCATCGCTACCCGCACCGGGTCGCGATGGGCGGGCTGCTCACCGCGGCGTTCCTTGAGAGCTCGGTCCTGCTCGTGCTGGCCCAGCGGACGACCCCGCACGGGCGTCCTATCCTGATCGAGCATCCCGTCCTGATCGGCACCGACGTCGCGTTCTCGGCCGTCGGCCTGGTCGCCGGCGTGTGGCTGCTGACCGGTTCGAGCCTGTGCTCCTGGGACAACTTCATGTACCCGTACACCTTCATCGCCACCACGCTCACCGGCGTGCTGGTCGGGCGGTTCCGGGTCATGGCTGGCATCGCCACCCTGCTCGCCACCATCTACATCGTGGCGATGGTGGAGCGGCTCGGGCTCCACAGCGGCCTGGTCTGGAACGTCCTCGAGAACTCCGCCAGCTACCCGGTGTTCGGGCTGATCGCCTGGGCCCTCGCCCGCGAGCTCCGCCGCCTCGGCCACAGCCTGGACCAGGCGAGCAGGCAGGCGGTCGCGCGGGAGGTCGAGGTCGCCCGCGAGCGGGAGCGCGCCGGCCACGCCCAGCAGGTCCACGGGCTGCGCCTGCTCGCGGTCGGCGCCGCGCTGCAGCGGGAACGGGCACGCCTGCGGCACTTCCGCAACCTCCACGACCGCGTCCTGCAGACGCTGGAGCAGCTCAGCCGCGGCGGCCTGGTCCACGAGCCGGGTGTGCGGGCCCATGTCGACCGTGAGGCGGCGTGGCTGCGCCAGCTGATCGAGCACGAGCTCCCCTCCGGGCCGTGTGACCTGGCCGCCGCGCTCGGCGAGGTGGTCGAGGCCCAGGCCGCCGCCGGCCTGCGGGTCGCGCTGAACACCGCCGAGCTGCTGCCCGACCAACCCCTGTCGCCGGAGCTGATCGAGGCCCTCGCCGCCGCCGCCGGGGAAGCGCTGACCAACGTCCGCAAGCACGCGGGGGTGACCCAGGCGGTGCTGCGTGCCGCCAGCGAGGATGATGCGATCGTGGTCAGCGTCCTGGATCAGGGCCGTGGCTTCGACCCCGCTCGCGCCAGCGGCGGCCGTGGCATCCCCCAGTCGCTGATCGCACGCGTCGGCCAGGTCGGCGGTGCCGTCTGGGTCGACAGCGTGCCCGGCGCCGGCACCTCCGTCGAGCTGCGGGCCCCGGCCGGCGCAATCAGCAGGACCAAAGGGGGGTGACATGGAGGCGCCGAACCTCACCTGTCCCATCCGTGTCGCGGTCGTCGACGACCACCCTGTGGCCCGCTGGGGCATCGAGCATGTCTTCGCCGGCCGGAGCGACATCCGCGTGGTCGCCTCGGCCAGCTCGGTGGAGGAACTGGAGGCCCTCGGCCGCCACCTCGGCACCGACGTGGTCATGCTCGACCTGTACCTGGGCTCCGACGTCCCCGCGATCGCGGCGATCGGCCAGCTCGCCACGCACGCGAAGGTCCTGGTCGTCTCGGTGTCCGGCAGGCGTGCCGACGTCCTCGCCGCCATCGAGGCGGGCGCCGACGGCTACCTCACCAAGCAGGCCGACGACGCGGCGTTCGCGGCCAGCGTCCGGACCGTCGCCGGCGGCGGCTTCTACCTCTCCTCCCAGCTCGCCGGCATGCTCCGCGCCGACTTCCGTCGCGGCGACGGCCCCCGCCGGCCCCGCGCCGAGCTGAGCGCCCGCGAGGCCGAGGCGCTGCGCTACATCGCCCAGGGCTTCACCCACGCGCAGGCCGCCACGCGAATGAACATCACCGAGGCGACCATCAGCACCTACGTCAAGCGGGTGCGCCAGAAGCTCAAGGCTGGCAACAAGGCCGACCTCACCCGCCGCGCCATGGAGCTTGGCCACCTCCGGTAGCGGCCCGTCACGGCCCGTCAACGTCCCTGTTCGGATGACAGCGCCCGCCCCGATTCGGGGACTGGGTGCCACCTCGCGGCGCGCCCAAGATCGGTGGGCCCCGTTCCCCCCTCCACCCGCGAGGTGCCCTATGGACCGCGCGACCCGGCGCCGTGGGAGCCGACCGCTCCTCGTCACCCTCGCCCTGCTGCTGGCGCTCGCCGCCTCCGGCCTGCTCACCGCCCGTCCCGCCGTGGCCGACCCGCCCGGCGGCCTCTATCCGGACAACGTCTATGGCCCCGGCGGCGCCTGCTGCTACGGCCAGTTCGGCACCTGGTTCTCCAGCGGCGGCCTCGGCCTCAAGGGCCGCGCCGTCTGGACCTGGTCGAACGGCGCCACCGAGGACTCCCACGCCCAGTGGGACGCCCCCAACCTGGACGAGAACTCCCCGTACACGGTGGACGCGTTCATCCCGCACAACTTCGCCACCGCCAAGGCCCACTACGTCGTCTCCGGCATGGGCGCCTCCCAAGAAGTGGTCCGCGACCAGAACCCGGTCTCCGACAACTGGCTCAACCTGGGACAGTTCTGCCCCGACACCCGCGGCCACCTGTTCGTCAGGCTGACCGACCGCGGCGACCCCGCGGGCAGCACCCAGATCACCGCGGACGCCATGCGCTTCACCCGCGTCCCCGGGGGCCAGTGCGCCCACCAGCGCCCAGTGCTGCTGGTCCGCGGGATCAACGTGACCACCGACCCGGGTGGCGACGTGAAGGCGTACTGGGGCCCGCTCCCCGGCTTCCTGGCCAACCACGGCTGGACCAACCTGCACTACATCGCTTACTACCACCACGACGTCAACGGCGACTTCATCCCCAACTACGGCAGGACCGTGCCCCCGAACAACGGCGAGTACAACGGCGGCAGCGCATGCACCCCGGGGGCCACCAGCACCAGCCCGGACCTGAACTGCAGCCTGCGGCACATCGCCTGGAACCTCGCCTGGTACATCTACCGGAACTGGTCCTCCAAGAACATCGACGTCCGGATCGCCGCGCACAGCCAGGGCGGGCTGATCACCCGCTGGATGCTGTACCGGGTGCAGAACCACGACCCGGCGTTCCCGCCGTCGCTGCTGGTGTCGAACGTGGTCACGCTCGGAACGCCGCACAGTGGCGCCTGGCTCGCCGCGGTCCTCAACACCAACCCGCCGATCCTGGCCACGCAGATCAACGAGCTGCTGCCGCCGGAGGACCCCAACGGGGGGTTCACCCGCGAGCTGAACAACAACGCCAAGCATCCGAACGCGGCCAACGGGACCGACTGGACGCTGATCGCGTCCGAGGCGTTCGCCACCGTGGACAGCGGGAACGGGTTGCCGCTCCACGACGGCGACCAGGTCGTGACCGCCGCGAGGGCACTGGGCGGGATGGACAACTCCACCATCCACCGGGTGGTCTACATGGCCGGCGCCTCGATCTGCCATCCCGGCCCGATACCAGGCGGCTGCGTCAGGTATGTGGACGCCGTCGGTACCAGCCTCGTCCCCATCAAGGAGTCGGACATGGGAGCGCCATGGACCGTGCCTGGGCCTGGCATCCAGGTCGGCCCCTGGACTGACAACGCCCTGTTCTTCCGCACCTGGTGAGGAGGCGTCCCATGCGACCCATCCGTTTCCGCCGTCCACACCGCCTCCTCCTCGGGCTCGGGCTCGGCGCGGCCCTGGGGGTCAGCCTGCTCGCCGCCCCGGTCGTCGCCGCACCCGCCACCGCACCCGTTACCGCGCTCGCGCGAGCGACCCTCGACCGTGCCGGGCTCAACGGCGCCGTGACCGCGGCGATCGAGCGGCGCGCCCACATCACCGACGCGGCCGCCCAGGCCGCCGGCCGGGCCTTCCAGGTCAACCTCAAGCGCCGGGACGCCGCGGGCAGCTGGGCGTTCGGCAGCGCGGTGCTGACCGCCCCGCACCGGGCTGGCGCCTACCCCCTCGGGTGGCTGTTCGTCGCCGAGCGCGCCGCGGCCGGTTGGCAGGTCGCGCTGGAGGGCGACGCCGGCTTCGCGTTCCTGACCGCCCCCGCGCCATCGGCGGTGATGCCAGCCCGGGAGAAGGCCCTGCTCGCACCAGTCACCGCCGCCCAGCGCCCGGGAGCCCGGCCCGACGCCAGCCAGGCCGCGGCGGCCAGCAACAACACCGGCCGGCGCCTGCCGTACGCGATCGGGCAGACCTGGACGCTCACCGGCGGGCCGCACGGCTGGTCGGGGACCGACCGGCCGTTCAGCTCGATCGACCTGTCCGGCGGCGACGGCCGGGTGCTGGCCGCCGGCGGCGGCAACGTCTACACGATGTGCGGCAACAACAAGGGCTGGCTGCGGATCATCCACCCCGGCGGCTACGCCACCGACTACTACCACCTGTTCAACAACATCGCGCCGCCGGACGGCACCGCGATCAGCGAGGGCGCCTTCATCGGCAACATCGGCACCGACACCTCCTGCGGCGGCTCCGCGTCAGGCCCCCACGTGCACTTCGCGATCCGCCTCAACGGCGCCTACGTCGCCTGGAACTGGCGCACCGCCGGCAAGTGGGTGCTCTGGGAGGGCGCGGCCGCCTATCAGGGCTTCGCGCTGCACGGCTCGACCCGGGTCAACGTCGGCGGCGGCCTGTTCAACTACGGCGCGCTCGGCGCCAACCAGGGCATCGTCGACGCCAACGGCGGCGGCACGGTCAACAAGCGCTCCGGGCCGGGGACCGGCTTCGCTGTCGTCGGCTCGGTCGGCGACGGCGCGACGATCACGATCCCCTGCTGGCGCAACGGCACCACCCACACCGGCCGCTACGGCACCACCAGCGTCTGGGACAAGCTCACCGACAACACCTGGGTCAGCGACGCCTTCGTCTACACCGGCGTCAACACCATCGGCCCCACCTGCTGAGCGCGGCCGACCAGTTCGCCGTGGAGGACGTCGACAACGGCCTGGAGCGGTTCCTCACCACCACCAGGCGGCAGAACTTCCTGGTCCCACCGCGCCGCCACCGGGCCTTCCCGCTGCTCGAACTGACGTAGCAGGCCCCCGACCGGGTGCGGCGCCGGCCTCCACCGGCGCCGCACCCACCTCCCAGGCGCCGAGCTTGGCTAGGGATCGGCCCACCTGCCTCGCAGAGGGAGTGCGAGCAGCCCTTCAAGCGCGCTGATGGTGGTCTCGACATCGACGTGATGGATGGTGCGCATGCCAAGCTCGCGGGCGGCGGGGAGGTTCGAGGCGATGTCATCGACGAGCACGCATGCCACCGGGGCACGCGCAAGCCGCTCGGCAGCCAACCGGTAGATGCGCGGGTCCGGTTTACGCATGCCAAGCTCGTGCGAGATCAGCACCACATCCGCCAGCCTCGCCAGCTCCCAATCTTCGTAGGGGTCGTAGGGGTCGGCACCCCAGGAGTTGGAGATGATGGCGACCCGCACGCCCGCCCCGTGCGCGGCGGCCACGGCCGCGAGCATGCGCGGTTCAGGCCGCAGCTCGGCCAGCAGTTGCTCGACGAGGCCATCGGGAGGGAGGCCCAGCATCGCCGCCAGTTTGGTCTCGAACTCCGGCTGGTTGATCGCGCCCCGCTCCACGTCGTACCACAGCGCCCTCCCGACGGGATCGGCGCTCATCAGGTGGTGAATCGTGTTGGGTGCCAGACCATGACGCGCACAGAACCGCTCGAACGGCTCGAAGAAATTCGTGGTCAGCACACCGCCGAAGTCGAGCAACAATCCTTGGGCTGGTGGCGACGCCGCCCAGCAGTGCTCCCGGCTTGGCCGCTGCATCACCGGGTCGGCTTGTTGGCGGTGAAAAGGTAGCGGTTCAGGCTGAAGAAGTAGCAGCGCTCCGCCCCGAGCCGGCGCAGATCGGCAAGCCACAGCTGGGTGTCGTCGCGGGTGAGACCACATCGCCCGACCGCGAAGTCCGCCATGATGGTCGCGTTGGTGATGCTGCTAGGTGTTGGCGTCATAGCCTGGGCCGGCGTTGAGCAGGACCAAGGCGCTGCAGCCGTGGACCACGAACCCAGCGTCGCCGAGTTGGCGGGCAAGGGTGCGGGGAAGGTGCGGGTCGGCGAACCGTTCGGTCCAGGCGGCGAGGACTTGGCGCATTCGGGCCTGGTCGCCTGCGTTCCAGACGATTGAGTCCCAATCGGTGTCCACGATCACCACCCGGCCCCCGTGCCGCAGGACCCGATGCAGTTCCGCGAACGCGGTGCGAAGGTCGCTTACGTATTCGTAGACCTGGGTGGAGACCGCCGCGTCGAAGGTGCTGTCCGCAAACGGCAGGGCAGTGGCGTCCGCCCTGGTGAAGTGGATCCGATCACGGATCGGGGTACGGGCGCAGCGCTGCCGGGCGAGCCGGACCATGCTGGGGCTGATGTCCACCCCGGCCACCTGCCCGGTCTGGCCGACCCGTTCAGCCATCTCGGCGGCGAGCAGCCCAGGCCCGGAACCAACGTCGAGGACGCGTTCGCCCTCCCCGAGCCGCAGCGCGATCAGGGTCTCGTGCCGCTGAGTGACGACATCAGGAGTCCGGTAGACGGCGTCGAGCTTGGCTGATGCGGCGCTGTCGAACAGTGGTTCTGCAGTCATGCCACGCCCTCATCATCGTTGTCATCTGCATGGAACCGATGCTTTTCGTCCCGTGATGGACGGCTCAGCGTTCGACTGGGTCGGCTCTCGGATACAACCGAGGTCACGGGTCCACCAAGACTCCGGGGTTGAGGATGCCGGCGGGGTCGAGGGCGGCCTTGGCGGCGCGCAGGGCGTGGGCGAACGGGTCGGGGCGCTGGCGGTCATACCAGGGGCGGTGGTCGCGGCCGACGGCGTGGTGGTGGGTGATGGTGCCGCCGCTGGCGAGGACCGCCTCGGCGGCGGCGGCTTTGATCTCCGCCCACTGGGCCAGCTCACTGCCACGGCGGGCGGGGGCCAGGACGGTGAAGTAGGGCGCGGCGCCGTCGGGGTAGGCGTGGGTGAGCCGGCAGGTGACCGTGCCGCCGCCGCAGACCCGGCCGAGGGCGTCGCCGACCGCCGCGCGGACCCCGGCGACCAGTGCGTCGAGCCGGTCCCAGGTCGCCGCGGTCTCGAACGTCTCCGCCAGCACGCCGAGCAGCACCAGGGATTCGCGCAGGTAGGGGGCGCGCAGGAAGGCCGCCCGCCAGGAACCCGATGCGTCCGCCGGGCTCCGCGCTCCCCCAGGGCTCGCCGCACCTCCTCCCTGGCGAGCTCTGGGATCCGCAGCGGCTTCCCGCACACGGCTGTCCACAGCCTCTGAACTGGTCAGATGGCCGTCGAGCTGGGCGGCCAGCTCGATCGCCACGGCGAGCTCGGCGTCGACTGGCAGGTCCGGCGAGACGGCCTCGAAGCCGAGCAGCAGCACGGCTTCCCCGGTCGCCAGGGTGCCGGTCATGGCGGCTTCGGCCGCGTCGACCAGGCGGCAGTTCGCCGGGGTGAGGCCCGCCTGGACGATCGAGCGGACCGCGGCGGCGCCCGCCTCGAAGGTGGGGAAGGCGACGGTGGCGCGGGCACGGCGAGCCGGGCGGGGCTGGACCCGCAGCCAGGCGGCGGTGATCACGCCGAGGGTGCCCTCGCTGCCGAGGGCGAGGCGGTCGGGGCTCGGGCCGGCGCCGGAGGCGGGCAGGCGGCGGGACTCGCTCGGGCCGGCGGGGGTGAGCATGCGGATCGACTCGACC
>DASWDC010000314.1:0-2079 GCA_036395655.1 Actinomycetota bacterium
GAGCACACCCTCAACATCGACTTCCTCAACCCCACCCAGGGACCGTCCGCCCGGGTCGCCGTCGAACTGGACGAAGCATCAGCGCGAGCGCTCGCCAGCGCGATCCTCGCCGCGCTCGCCAGCGCCCGCCCCGTCGCGAATCCCCAACAGGAACTCAAGCAACTATTTGCGGATGTCCCCTATTCGCTGGCGGACAGCCTCATTGAGGATCGCCGGGCCGAGGTCGAGCGAGAGCGGGACACCTCGCCCTGAGGCCTTCGACGCCAATTCGATATGGTGCTCATCGCCATCTCACCCCTACCGAATGTCGGACATCTGCCGGACAGCAGAGCGCCCGTGCCCTCCATTCGGCCAACCTGGATGGGCACGGGCGTGCGCTGTGGTTGAGATCGGGAGGCTATGCGACCGGCTCCAGTTCCGGCTCCGGGCGGGTGGGATGGGTGGCGGGGACTTCGACGCGGAGCTGCGGGAGCCAGTGGAGCCAGCTCGGCAGGTACCAGTTGCGGTCGCCGAGGAGGCGGAGGGCGGCGGGGACGAGGACGGAGCGGACCAGGGTGGCGTCGATGAGGACGGCGACGGCGAGGCCGAAGCCCATTTCCTGGAGCATGACGAGGCGGCCGGTGGCGAAGCCGCCGAAGACGGCGACCATGATGAGGGCGGCGCCGGTGATGATGCCGCCGGTGGTGCGCAGGCCGAAGGAGACGGCGGCGGGGTTGTCGCCGGTCTGGTCGTAGCGTTCGCGGATGCGGCTGAGCAGGAAGACCTGGTAGTCCATGGAGAGGCCGAACAGGACCGAGAACAGGAACAGCGGCAGCCACGACTCGATCGTGGGGACCTGCTGGAAGCCGAGGATCCCCGCGCCGGTGCCGCGCTGGTTGACCAGCACCAGCAGGCCGTAGGCGGCACCCGCCGACAGCAGGTTCAGCAGCACCCCGAGCAGCGGCACCACCAGCGAGCGGAACACCACCGCCAGCAGCAGGAACGACAGGCCGAGCACGAACGCGAGCACGATCGGGGTGTAGTGGTCGGTCAGCTGGAAGAAGTCCACCGACTGCGCGGTCTGCCCGCCGACCAGCACTCGGGTGCCGCTCCCCGCGAACGCCCGCGGGATCTCGGTGGAGCGCAGCTGGCGGATGGCGTCGGCGGCGGCCGGGCCGTTGGGGTCGCCGGTGACCGGCACTGAGATCAGGGCGAGGTCGCCGGCGCTGTTCGTCTGGAGGGCGCTCGGCCCGAACGCCGGGTCGGCCCGCAGAGCCCCCCGGAGCCGCGCGATCGCGGCGCTGACCGGGGCGGAGCGGACGTCGCCGTCGACCACGATCTGGGCCGGCTGGCTGAGACCGCCGGAGAAGTCCCGCGCGAGGATCGTGAAGGCCTGCTTGGACTGGACGTCGTCGGGGAAGGTGCTGACGCCGGAGAACCCGGTCTTGATGCCGAACACCGGCAGCGCGACGGCGACCAGCACCCCGGCGGCGAGGACCAGGCTCAGCACCGGGCGCGCCATGACGCGGCTGGCGACCCCGGCCCAGAAGCCGCTGGTGCGGTCGGGATTCTCCATGCGCCTCTTGAAGAGCACTGGGACGCGCAGGGCGTTGATCCGGTCCCCCATCAGCGCCAGCAGGGCGGGCAGTAGGGTGAGCGAGGCGAGCACCGCCACCAGCACCACCGCGATCGCGCCGGTGGCGAGGCTGCGGAAGATGGTGGTCGGGATCAGCAGCATGCCGGCGAGGGCGAGGACCACGGTCAGGCCGGAGAAGAACACCGCGCGGTTGGCGGTCCCACCGGCGGCGGCGACGGCGTCGAGGCGTTCGCGGCCACGGGCGCGCTCCTCGCGGTAGCGGGAGACGATGAACAGCGAGTAGTCGATGCCGACGGCAAGCCCCATCATCGTGATCATGTTGGTCACGAAGAACGAGAAGTGGAACGCCATGCCGAGCAGCGAAACGATCCCGAGGGCGACCACGATCGACATGACGGCCAGCACGATCGGCAGCACCGCGGCGGCCAGCGCGCCGAACACCAGCACCAGGATGACGGCGGCGGCGACGATGCCGATCGTCTCGCCCTTCTTGAGGTCCTGCT